>NZ_JBHFHD010000012.1:0-164107 GCF_041927335.1 Herbiconiux liangxiaofengii
CCCCCCCCCCCCCCCCCCCCCCCCCCCCCCCCCCCCCCCCCCCCCCCCCCCCCCCCCCCCCCCCCCCCCCCCCCCCCCCCCCCCCCCCCCCCCCCCCCCCCCCCCCCCCCCCCCCCCCCCCCCCCCCGAGGCCGGGGTCAGGGGGTGGGGGCGAGGTGCAAGGGGCGCCAGGTCACCACGGGCACGGCGGGCCTCGGGGTGGCCTTGCGGGGCAGGATGGCGACGCTCGCGCGCACGGCCGTGTCCAGCCGCAGGTCGGCCAGGGCATAGGTCGGCGCCGCGAGGGCCTCGACGTCGGTGGCCCGGCGGGGCGCGCCGGGTGCGCTCGCGAGCGCCGGGTTCGGCGGGCCGTCGATGACCGCCGACAGCGCGCCCGCCTCGCGGCGCACCCGCACGGCCGCCGGGTCGACCCGGAGGCCGCGACCGTCGGCCTTCAGCACGGCCTCCACCCGGGTCCAGTGCTGCACGGGATCCCAGCCGGTGCCGGCCGGGCGCGAGGCCGGCGGAACCAGCGCTGCGATCGCCGCCATCGAATCCACCGGCGCATCCGCCAGCTCGACGTCGATGCCCACGATGCCCGACCAGCTGGCCGCGACCGCGACCCCCGCCCGGCAGTGGGCGATGCTGATGCTCAACGACCGGCCCTTGGGCTTTCGCACGTCGACCTGCGGGCGGCCGTGCGGCCCGCCGCAGTCGGGGCAGAGCGCCCACACCGTGACGTCGTCGGCGGTGAGCGGCTCGCCACCCGCGGCCGGCGGTGCGAGCTCGGCCGCCAGGTGCCGGACGGCGATGCGGCCGTACACGAAGCGGGCCGCTGCGGCCGGGTCGGACGTTGTCTCGGCGCGCATCCGTTCGTCGGCGGTGAGCCGGGGCAGGAGTGCCGAGAACCCGTCGTCGACGTCGTCGCCGAGGGCCAGCGGCACCCAGCGCACGTGCACCTGGGGGGTCATCGTGCCCCGTGGTTCTCGCCGCGCTCGTACACGTCGGCCGCCGAGCCCACGATCAGCGGGTCGGGCCGGCCCACGATCGACTCGTCCTTCCCGTCGTAGTCGAACAGGTCGAGCACGTACCGCATGGCCTCGAGGCGGGCGCGCTTCTTGTCGTTGCTCTTCACCACGGTCCAGCGGGCGTCGGGGGTGTCGGTGGCCGCGAACATGGCCTCCTTGGCCTCGGTGTAGCGGTTCCACTTGTCCAGCGACTCGAGGTCCATCGGAGAGAGCTTCCACTGCCGAACCGGGTCGACCATGCGGATGGCGAAGCGGGTGCGCTGCTCCTCGGCCGACACCGAGAACCACAGCTTCACCAGGTGGATGCCGTCGCCCGTGAGCATGCTCTCGAACAGCGGCGCCTGGCGCATGAACTCGTCGTACTGCTCGTCGGTGCAGAATCCCATCACGCGCTCGACGCCGGCCCGGTTGTACCAGGAGCGGTCGAACAGCACCATCTCGCCGGCGGCCGGCAGATGCTGCACGTAGCGCTGGAAGTACCACTGCCCCGACTCGCGCTCGGTGGGCTTCTCGAGTGCCACCACGCGGGCTCCGCGGGGGTTGAGGTGCTCCATGAAGCGCTTGATCGTGCCGCCCTTGCCGGCGGCGTCGCGGCCCTCGAACACGATCACGAGTCGCTCGCCGTTCTGCTTGAACCAGTTCTGCAGTTTCAGCAGCTCGATCTGCAGCAGGCGTTTGCCGGCCTCGTACTCGGCGCGGTCCATCCGCTCGTCGTAGGGGTAGCCCTCGCGCCAGGTGTCGACGGGGGCGCCGTCGGTGCGCACGAGCACCGGGTCGTCATCGTCGTCGTCGAGCACCGAGTAGCCGAGCAGGTCGTCGAGTTCGGCGGGAACGGTCCGGCCGTTGAACAGCGTCACGGTCGCCACGGTACCGCCCGGGGGAGAACGGCACGTGAACGGCGGGCATCCGGATGCGCGAGGGTGGGCGGGCGGTGCGCGCCGGCGGCGGCATGGGCGGGCGTGCATCGGCGGCGGGGGCCTGGCGGCAGCCCGGCATCCGGATGCGCGGTGTCGGCGCCGGGCGCTAGCCTCGCCTCATGCAGATCCTCCGTCGCGCCGACGTGCTCGAGGCCTGCGCCGCGCTGCCGGCCACCACCGACGAGCGCCCCTTCGGCCCCGAGACGGCCGTGGCGAAGGTGGTGGGCAAGGTGTTCGCCATCACGCCGCTGGAGTCGGAGGTCGAGAGCGTCACCCTGAAGGCCGCGCCCGACCACGGCGAGGCGCTCGTGCGCGACCACTCCTGGATCACGCCGGGGTACCACATGAACAAACGCCACTGGGTGACGGTGCTGCTCACGCCCGAGACCGACGGGGAGCTCGTGTTCGACCTCGTGGTGAACTCCTACGACCTCGTGGTCGCGGGGCTCCCGCGCGCCCGCCGCCCCTAGGGAGCTCCCGCCGCGCGCCACAGGCGTCGGCAGACCAGACCCGTCACTTTCCGCCCCAAAACGAGCCCTATAGGGCGGAAAGTGACGGATCTGGTGTTCAGAGGCGGTGGTGGGTGAGGGTGCCGGGCACAGCGCCTGCGGCGGCCAGTCGCCCGTGCGCGAAGTCGCCCCAGACCTGACGCACCCCGCGGCCGGCCTCGGCGAGCGACGACTCCGTCGCGCCCGCCACGAGCGCGGCGCGCGACCACGTCGTCCCCGTGCCGAACAGCAGGGGCAGGTCGATCGTGTGGCACGACCCGTAGGCGTTGCCCGGCGCCGCCCACGTGATGCGGTACCGGTGCGCCACCCCGCCGGCGCGCCGGTGCCGCCGGGCGAAGCGCGCCGCCGGCCGCCCGTACACGATGCCGGTGAGCGCCCGCACGAGCCCAGACACCACGGCCGCACCGAGCACAGGCACCGCCGCGAGCCGCGCCGCCGCCGGAACCCGGGCCACGAACAGTCGCGCCTCCTCGGCCGTGTTGCCGATCAGCACCTCGATCGAGGGCGCCGTGGCGTTCCACGCGGCGTCGATCTCACGCTCCGACGGCAGCGGGGCGTGGCCGTACTGGGTGCCGAAGGGCATGCCGCCGAGCAGTCCGTAGCGCTTCGCGGGCGCGGTCACCTGCTCCTGCAGCGCCACCACGTCGAGGGCGGGCATGTCGTCGGTCACCACGGTGGCGGCGCGGCCCATGGCCGCGCTCATCCGGTGCCGGCCGCGGGAGATGCCGAGCGGGGCGCTCTGGATGATGGCGCGGGTGAACAGCGCGGGCGCATCCGGGGTGGCCATGATGTGCGCCACGGCGTCGCCGCCCGCCGACTCGCCGAACGCCGTGACGCGACCGGGGTCGCCGCCGAACGCGGCGATGTTGCGCTGCACCCAGCGCAGCGCCTCGATCTGATCGAGGAGCCCCAGGTTCGCCGGCCGGTCGCCCGAGGCGAGGTAGCCGAACAGGCCCAACCGGTAGGTCACCGACACCACGATCACGCGCTGCTCCCGCACGAGCGGGGCCGGATCCATGATGGCCAGGTCGCCGGCGCCCGAGGTGTACGAGCCACCGTGGATCCACACCATCACGGGCACCGTCTCGTCCGGCGCGAGATCGCCCGGCAGCGTGATCGAGAGGTTCTGGCAGTTCTCGTCGCCCGGCAGCTCGCCGGGGCGCGTGCCGAGCACGGCGTCGAGGAAGGGCACGGGCGCCTGCGGGCAGGCCGGCGCCGGCGTCACCGCGTGCAGGATGTCGCGCCGGTCGGCTGCGGGGGCCGGCGGCTCGAACCGACGGGCGGTGGCATAGGGGATGCCGAGTGCCCGCACGACCTCGCCGTCGCGGAAGCCCTCGACCGGGCCGCTGGGCGGGGAGAACGCGGTTCTGGTCACCCGTCCATCATTCCGGATGGCCGCTGAGAGCGGGCCCCGGCCGCCGAGAGGCCGTCACCCGCCCCCGAACGCCCGGCTGGGCACTCGCCCAGCCGCATCCGGTACCCTTTCGGGCATGGACGACCCTCCCCATCACAGACCCGTGCCCCTTGCCGACCAGAACCACGGCGCCCACCACCATGCCGGTGCCGCGCGTGTGATCACTCGCAGGGGGCTCATCCTTGTATGAGTTGATCATGCTCGGCGTCGGCCTCGTGCTGACCGTCGGCACCGGGCTCTTCGTGGCGAGCGAGTTCTCGCTCGTCAACCTCGACCGGCACGATCTCGAGCAGCGCCAGGCGCGCGGCGAGAAGCGGCTCGCTCCCACCATCTCGGCCCTGCGCATCACGTCGACGCACCTCTCCGGCGCGCAGCTCGGCATCACCCTCACCACGCTGCTCACCGGCTACACCTTCGAGCCCGCCATCTCGTCGCTGCTGCGGGAGCCCCTGCTCGGCCTCGGCCTGCCGGCGGCCGTGGTGCCGGGCGTCGGCGCCGTGGTGGGCATCCTGCTCGCCACGCTGTTCTCGATGGTGATCGGCGAGCTCGTGCCCAAGAACTTCGCGCTCGCGCTGCCGCTGGCCACCGCGAAGCTCGTGGTGCCGTTCCAGATCGCCTTCACCACGGTGTTCAAACCGGTGATCGTGCTGTTCAACAACACCGCGAACGCCCTCATCCGGGCGATGGGAATCGAGCCGAAGGAGGAGCTCTCGGGTGCCCGCTCGGCCGAGGAGCTCAGCTCGCTCGTGCGCCGTTCGGCCCTGGAGGGCCTGCTCGACACCGACCACGCCACCCTGCTCGGCCGCACGCTCACCTTCTCCGAGCGCGAGGCCGCCGACGTGATCACACCGCGCGTGCGCATGGCCACCGTCACCCCGGCCGACACCGCCGCCGACGTGGTGGCGCTCGCGCAGCGCACCGGTTTCTCGCGCTTCCCCGTCGCGGGCACGAGCGTCGACGACATCGTGGGCGTCGTGCACGTGAAGCAGGGCTTCGCCATCGATCCGGATGCCCGTTCGAGCGTCTCGGTGGGCGAATTGATGGTCGATCCGCTGTTCGTTCCCGAGTCGATGGGCATCGACACCCTGCTCGGGCTCCTCCGCCGCAACGGCTACCAGATCGCGGTGGCCACGGATGAGCACGGAGGCACCGCGGGCATCGTCACCCTCGAAGACCTCGTCGAGGAGCTCGTGGGCGAGCTCGAGGACGAGCACGACCGCACCCGCGCCGGCATCGTGCGCTCGGGGCGCTCGATCACCTTCGACGCGAGCCTCCGGCCCGACGAGCTCGAGGGTCGCACCGGCATCCACGTTCCGGCGAACGACGACCACGAGACCGTGGCCGGCTACGTGATCGACGAGCTCGACCGGCTGCCCGAGCTCGGCGACGAGATCGCGATCGACGGCGGCACCCTGCGGGTGGAGCGGGTCGACGGGCTGCGGCTCGACCGGCTGCGTTTCCTGCCCGACGACAGCGCGCTGCCCCTGGGCGGCGCGGCATCCGGAGCGGGCCTGGCCGACCGAGTGGAGGAGAACCGATGAGCGACATCGTTCCCGGAATCGTGTGGCTCGTGGTGCTGCTCGTGGTCAACGCCTTCTTCGTGGGCGCGGAGTTCGCCGTGATCTCGGCCCGCCGCTCGCAGATCGAGCCGCGCGCCGAGGCGGGCAGCAAGGCAGCCAAGACCACGCTCTGGGCCATGGAGCACGCCACGCTCATGCTGGCCACCAGTCAGCTCGGCATCACCGTGTGCTCGCTGGTCATCCTGAACGTGTCGGAACCCGCCATCCACCACCTGCTGGAGTACCCGCTGGCGCTCACGCCGCTCAGCACGGAGCTCATCGGCGGGGTGGCGTTCGTGATCGCGCTGGTGCTGGTCACCTTCCTGCACGTGGTGTTCGGCGAGATGGTGCCGAAGAACCTCAGCTTCTCGGTGCCCGACCGCGCCGCGCTGCTGCTCGCGCCCCCGCTGGTGTTCGTGTCGAAGGTGGTGCGGCCGGTGATCTGGTCGCTCAACGGGCTGGCCAACCTCATTCTGCGCGCCTTCCGGGTGGAGCCGAAAGACGAGGCCACCAGCGCCTACACGCTCGACGAGGTGGCGTCGATCGTCGCCCAGTCGACCCGTGAGGGGGTGCTGACGGATGCGTCGGGCACGTTGACCGCCGCGTTCGAGTTCACCACCAAGAAGGTGCGCGACGTGGAGGTGCCGATCAGCGAGATGGTGCTGCTGGCCGCCGGATCGACGCCGCGCGACATCCAGCGGGCGGTGGCCTCGCACGGCTTCTCGCGCTACATCCTCACCGACGAGCAGGGCGAGCCCGCGGGCTACCTGCACCTGAAAGACGTGATGGACCTGGCGGGCGACGCGTTCGACGCGCCGGTGCCGGCCAAGCGCATCCGTCGGCTCACCTCGGTGGCGCGCGACGCCGACCTCGAGGACGCGCTGGAGGGCATGCGCCGCCGCGGATCGCACGTGGCGCGCTCGCTCACGACGGCGGGCGAGGTGACGGGGGTGCTCTTCCTCGAGGACATCATCGAGGAGCTCGTGGGCGAAGTGAGCGACGCCACGAGCGTGTGATGTCTCGTCCGGAATGAGAAGACGGCCTCCGACGCCATAGTGGCGGCGGAGGCCGTCGAATCATTCCGGGGGCGCGATGCGGGTCAGTGCACGGGCAGCGCGGCCTCGGCGTCGGCGCCCTGGGGCAGCAGCTCCGACTTCGAGCCGCGGATGAGCACGGCCGCGATGATCGACGCCAGCACCAGTCCGACCGCCGCCGCGAGGAACGCCGCGGAGTACCCGCTCGTGAACGCGGCCAGCTGCGACGCGCCGCCGTCGTAGCCCGCGACGGCCGAGGCGTAGAGCGCCGTGAACACCGACAGGCCGATCGACCCGCCGATCTGCATGGCCGAGTTCGCGGTGGCCGAGGCGGCGCCCGCGTCGTGCGGCGCCACGCCCGCGAGTGCGAGGTTCTGCAGGGGCACGAAGATCATCGCCATGCCGATGCCCAGCACGATCAGCGCCGGCAGCACCTGCACGAGGTACGAGCCGTCGGCCGTGATGCGGCTGAGGTACACGAGGCCGACCGCGGCGATCAGCGGCCCGCCGATCATCAGCGGACGCGGGCCGATCACGGGCAGCAGCTTCGTGGCGATCGGCGCCACCACCATGATCACGAGCGTCATCGGCAGGCTGGCGAGACCCGCGGGCAGCGGGTCCATCCCGAGCACGATCTGCAGGTGGAACGCCAGATACAGCATCGCCCCGATCATCACGCTACCCACGATGGCCTGCACGAGGAAGGCCCCGCCGCGCACCCGGTTCGTGACGATGCGCAGCGGCAGCAGCGGCTGGGCCACGCGACGCTCGATCACGACGAAGAGCACGAGCAGGCCCACACCCAGCGCGAGGAAGCCGATGGTCTGGATCTGACCCCAGCCGCCCTCGGCGAGGCTGAACCCGTACACCAGCGCGCCGAGCCCGAGGGTGACGGTGACGGCGCCGAGCAGGTCGTAGCGGTTGTCACCCTCGGCCTTGGACTCCTTCACCAGCAGCATGCCGCCGATGAGCCCCACGATCACGAAGAACACGTTCACCAGCAGGCACCAGCGCCAGTCGGCGAACTCGGTCAGCACGCCGCCGAGCACGAGACCCACGGCGGCACCGGCACCCGCGACCGTGCCGAACACGGCGAACGCGGTGTTGCGCTCGCGGCCACCGGGGAAGGTGACGGTGAGCAGGGCCAGAGCGGCCGGGGCGAGCAGGGCGGCGAACACGCCCTGCAGCCCGCGCGCGATGATGAGCTCGGTGCCGTTCTGGGCGACGCCGCCGAAGGCGGAGGCCACACCGAAACCGAGCATGCCCACGAGGTAGGTGCGCTTTCGGCCCCAGTAGTCGGCGATGCGACCGCCGAGCAGCAGCAGCGCACCGAAGGCGAGGGCGTAGGCCGTGACGACCCACTGGCGCTCGCCGTCGCTGAGGCCGAGCTCCTGCTGGGCCTGCGGCAAGGCGATGTTCACGATGGTGCCGTCGAGCACCACCACCAGCTGGGTGAGTGCGAGCACGACTAGTGCCCACCAGCGATGGGGGGAGACGGATGACGCGGGCGTGGACGGTGCGGGCGTGGACGGTGCGGGCGTGGACATAGAGGTGACCTCCGGGCTTCGATGCGGGTGCGGGATGCCGGAGGTTTCCAGCCTCGGATCGGCCGCGCCAGGGCGCAGGGCCGACCACACCGAACAGATTCGGTCAGGGAACGATCCTAACCCTCCACCGACCACGCCCGTAAGTACGCCTGCCGCACCGCTGGCTCGAGTTCCTCCTGCAGCCGCCGCCAGGCCGGCAGCTGTGCGTCGAGGTACGCGGCCGCCTCCACCCGGAACTCGGCCAGCAGCGCCCGCTCGTCCACCAGCGTGCTCCGGCCATCCCGCAGCACGCAGCGGCCCTCCACCCACACCTCGGCGATCGAGCCGCCGTTCTCGGCGAAGACCAGCTGCTGGGCGGCGTCGTTCAGGGGTGTGAAGTTCGTGGTGGCGGTGAGGTCGTACAGTACGAGGTCGGCGGCGAGCCCGGGGGTGAGGGAGCCGGCGCGGTCGCCCCAGCCGGCGGCGCGCGCTCCCGAGACGGTGGCGGCCTGCAGCACCTCGGGCACCACGGGCCAGGTGCGGTAGTCGGGGTCGGTGAGCGTGTGGGCGAGCGCCGCCTGCTTCACCACGTCGAGCATGCGCATCGAGTCGTTGCTCGACGCGCCGTCGGTGCCGAGTGCCACCCGCACCCCGGCGTCGTGCATCGCCCGCCAGGGCAGGGTTCCCGAGCCGAGCTTGAGGTTCGAGAGCGGGTTGTGCGCGATCGTCGCCCCCGAGGCCGCCAGCAGCTCGAGGTCGTGGGGCGTGAGCCACACGCCGTGTGCGGCGGTGAGGCTCGATCCGAGGATGTCGAGCACCCCGAGGTCGTCCAGGTGCTCCACGACCGTGCGTCCGGCGTAGCGGGTGCGGGCGAGGGTCTGCTGCAGCTTCGTCTCGAGCAGGTGCGTGTGCAGCACCTCGCCGTGCTCGCGGGCCGATTCGGCCGCCCGCACGAGGAAGGCGTCGGTCACCCGTTGCGGTGCGCTGGGCGAGAGCGCGTACCGGATGCGCGGATACTGCACGGCGAGCATCCGGGCGCGGTCGCTGAAGTCGAAGAACGCCTGCTGCACCACCTGGCTCCGCGGCATCGAGCCGCGGCTGGCGGCGAGCAGGGCGGCGGGCAGCACCTCGTCGGCGAAGGGCAGTCGGTCGACCAGGGCCACGTCGATGCCGGTGCCCGTGCAGGTGGCGCGGAGGCCCGTGTGGTCGTACCCGCGGAACACCGCGTCGATGGCCCCGGGTGACTGCGCCGGCAGCTCGCCGGTGTCGTCGAGCAGCGTGGTGGCACCGCCCCGCAGCGACTCGATGGCGGCGACGACGGTGCGCAGGTACACCAGCCGGTCGGATGCCGGTGCGACCCCGGTCGGCGGCCAGCTCAGCAGGGTCCAGATCTCGAGCGGGAGCGGCGCGCTCGTGCCGCGCAGCACGATCTCCCAGGAGTGCGTGTGGGCGTTCACGAGGCCGGGAGCGATGAGCAGGTGGGACGCGTCGACGACGGTCGTGCCGTCTCCGTCCGCCGCCCGGTCTCCGGGCTCACGGGCGGCGGATCGCTCGACCACCGGCGTCACCGCCACGATGTCGGGTCCGTCGATCAGCACGTCGCCGCGGAACGGGGTCGCCCCGTGTGCCTCGTCGAGGGCGATCACGAGGGCGTTCTGCCAGAGGGTGCGCATGCCGGAACGCTAGCCCGCCTGCCGGCCGAGCCGCCCGATGCGGGCGGTCAGCTCGGCGTAGAACGGCTCGGCATCCACGTCGCGGGCGTAGAACACGTTCGCGGGCAGGCCGGTGATCTGCCACCAGTCGGCCACGAGCATCCCCATCGTCAGCTCGCTGCCGGTCTCGACCCGCGCGTTGATCTCGCGGCCGTGGAAGAGCTCGGGCCGCAGCAGGTAGAGCGGCACCACCGGTCCGTGCAGGGGTGCGCCCTCCCAGCCGTACTTCTCGAGGTCGAACGTCTCTGAGAAGGTGAGCAGCTGATCGACCGCCCGACCGCACTCGGTGCCGAGCGCCGAGAACGCGTCGAGCCTCGCACGCGTGTTGCGGAGCTGATGGGTGACGTCCAGCGGCAGCATCACGATCCGGATGCCCGAGCCGAGCACGATGGCCGCCGCGTGCGGGTCGACGTAGATGTTGAACTCGGCCGCGGGCGTGATGTTGCCCACCTCGAAGTAGGCGCCGGCCATCATCACGATCTGATCGATGTGCGCGGCGATGTCGGGCGCCTCGGTGAGGGCCAGGGCGAGCGTGGTCATGCTCGAGAACTGGGCGATGGTGATGCCGCCCGGGGGAGCGGCGCGGCAGAGGCGGATGATCGCGGCCACCCCGGACTCCTCCTCGGCCCTGCCGCGCACGGGTGGGAAGTCGTAGCCGTCGAGCCCGGTCTCGCCGTGCACGTGGGCGGCGGTGACGAGCGGGCGCAGCAGCGGGCGGGGCGCGCCTTTGTACACGGGGATGTGCGGCGCATCCGTCGTCGGCCCGGCCAGTTCGAGCACCTTGAACACGTTCTCGACCGTGTGGTCGAGGGTGGTGTTGCCGGCGCTCGCCACGATGGCCTGAACGTGGAAGTCGTTCGGCGACGCGAGGATCGCGAGCAGCGCCACGGCCTGCTCCTGCCCCGGGTCGGTGATGCAGATCAGTTCGCGCACAAGCGCCTCCCTAGCGTGGAGAAAACCAGACCCGTCACTTTTGGCCCCAAAACAGCCCTTTTGGGGCCAAAAGTGACGGATCCGGTGTGGGCGGGAGGGGTTACGGGGCCGAGGGGGTCTCGATGGGGATGTCGCCCGCGATGATGCCCGCCCGGATGTCGTCGAGCTCGCCCTGCAGTGTGGGTGCCACCTTCGACTCGAAGTCGTGGAACGGGCTCATCAGCACACCGCCGTTGTCGAGCGTTCCCACGTACTCCTCGTTCGTGAAGTCACCGGCCGCCGAGGCCTGGATGACCTCGGAGATCGACTTCGGCATGTCGCGCGCGATCGAGGAGAACCAGATGTCGTCGTACTCGGGGTCGCTGAGGTACATGTCGGTGTCGACGCCCACGAGCGCCACCGGCGTCGTCGACTCGCGGATGGCCTGCGCCGCCCCCTGGTAGATCGGGCCGCCCACCGGCACGATCACGTCGACGCCCTGCTCGAGGATGCCCTGCGAGAGCACCTTGGCCGCGTTGATGTCGCTGAAGTTGCCGGTGAACTGGCCCTCCTGGGTGTCGGCGTTCCAGCCGATCACCTTCACATCGGTGCCCTTCTGGGCGTTGTGGTACTCGACACCGCGGGCGAAGCCGTCCATGTACAGGGTCACCGGCGGGATCTGGGCGCCGCCGTACGTGCCCACCTTGCCCGTGGTGGAGTAGTCGGCCGCCGCGTAACCCACGAGGAAGCCGGCCTGCGAGGTGTCCCACACCACGGGCTTCACGTTGTCGGCGGTGATGGTGTTGTCGTCCACCATGATGAAGTGCACGTCGGGGTTGGCGGTCGCGGCCTCCTCGGTGGCGGCGGCGAGCAGGTAGCCCATGGTGACGATGGTGGTGCAGCCCTGATCGACGAGGCTCGCGATGTTCGGCGCGTAGTCGCTCTCGCTCTCGGACTGGACGTCGATGTGCTCGGTGCCGAGCGTCTCGGCCGCGTCGGTGACGCCCTCGAGGCCCAGCTGGTTGAACGACTGGTCGTCGAAGCCGCCCTGGTCGCTCACGATGCAGGGCAGGAAATCGCCGGCGGCGGTTCCGGATGCGCTGCCGCTGACGTCACTCGCGTCGCTCGGAGCGGAGGCGCATCCGGCCAGAACGAGGGCGGCGAGTGCGGTGCCGGCGCCGAGGGCGCCGAGTCGGGTGGAACGGATCATGATTGCTCCCTGAATGGGTGGTGCGGGAAATAAAGACCAGATCCGTCGATTTCGGCCCCAAAAGGGTGGATTTAGGGCGGAAAGTGACGGAACCGGGGTGGGGGATCAGCGCGGGGTCTCGACCCACGCGTAGATCTCCCAGATGTAGCCGTCGGGGTCGACGAAGTACGTGGAGCGGGCGCCCCACTCGTAGACCGCGGGCGGCCCGGAGGCCTCGAGCCCCCGTGAACGCAGCTCGTCGTACAGCTCGTCGACGCGCGCCCCCGAATCGAGTTCGACGGCGAGCATCACGTGCCCGCCGTTCCGTGAGAACGACTCCGCGCGCGGTGACTCCGTCAGCGAGGCGACGGGGGTGAGGATGATCGTCACCCCGTCCCCGTCGAACCGCGACCCACCGGGCGACGTGCGCTCGAACCCGAGCCGCGCGAGGAAGTCGGCGGTGCGCTCGACGTCTCCGACGGCGAGCTCCACCTCCGACAGTCGCGAGACGCCGCCGGGTGCCGCGACCAGCTCGGTCACGAACCCGTCGGGGTCGGTGGCGAGGCGCTCGCCGTCCGGTGCATCCGCCAGTTCGATCCGCACGCGGAACGGCAGTCCCGCCGCCGTCGGGTAGGCGTCGCCCACCGTCTCGGCGATGCTCGGCCGCAGCCACATGGCCAGCCGTGGGCCGCTGTCGAACACGAAATCGGCGAACCGCACGTTGCGCATCCGTCGTTCAAGGCCGACATCGAGTCGGTAGAAGTCGTCGGATGCGGTCACGTCGCTGTTCACGATGCAGACGTCGTCGAGTCGCATGGGGGTACCCCGTCGGAAGAGTCGTTCAGTGGGCGCTCGAATCCCGCGACAGGGACAAGCCCTGCGGGGAGGGCCCTGTGCGAGAGGGGCCGCGGAGGGTCAGGCGCCCGGTGGGCGGACTGCTCCCTCGACGCGGGGCGCGATCAGGAGTTGAACGAGAAGACGGCGGTGTTGTGGTGACCGCTCTGGCGGCGCAGGCAGAACCACTGGCAGAAGCCCTGGAGTTCGTGCGCCGTGGTCATGGCTCGAATCTAGGGGCGGCGTGTGACGGCTGTGTTTCGACGCCCGAACGATTTCGTTTCGTCGGTGCCGGGGGTGGTGCGACGGCTCAGCTGTACCAGATCTTCACGCGCGCCACGACGGCGAAGAGCGCGGCGTACAGGGCCAGCAACGGCACGATGATGCGCAGGAAGTAGCTGAGGACGGTGACCTCGCCGAAGTCGCCGAGCGCGAACAGGGCCAGGGCCGCGACGCCCGCCAGGAGGCTGTTGCGCAGCGGCACCACGTGCCCCACCTGCGTGGCGGCGAAGCCGACGGAGGCGAACACGATGCCCGAGTCGATCAGGAAGGCGCCCCAGCGCGGGTCGGTCATGTGCGGGGCCACGATCCACAGGGCGAGCGCGATGATCCAGAACAGCACGAACACGACACCCTTGAGGGGCGTGGCCAGCGTCTTGCTCGGCTTCTCGGACAGCACCACGGTCGTCACGGGGGAACTCCTCATCTGGCTGCGCGAATCGGTCGGCCGCGCGTCACCAGAACTCTACCGGGTCGCACCGATGTCGGCCTCCGACCCCTGGTGGTGTGGCCGTGCAGGCCGTACCGTCCGCTAGGGGCTGAGTGCCGGGTCGGGCACGGGTGGCGGTGGCCAGGCAGAATGGGCTCACCCGACTCGATGGAGAGCCCCGATGTCCGAACCCACCCCGATCCCAGGCGCCCCCACCCCGACCACCGGCGCCACTCCCGGCCCCGCAGCCCCTCCGGCCCCCGCCGCCCTCGGCCCGCGCCTGGCCGCGCTGCACCACCGCGGCCTCCTCGCCTCGAGCACCGCCCTCGCCCGCGCCACCGAGCGCCTCGGGCTGCCGGGCGGGGCCGACCACGCCCGCGTGATCGAGACGTGGGTGGCCGGCGGCTTCGATCTCGAGGTGCTGCCGGCCCGCGGGCTCGACCTGGGGCGCGCCTCGGTGGGCGGCATCCCGGTGTCGTGGACCTCGCCCGTGACGGATGCCCGCCCGCTCGATCACCCCACGGGTGAGGCGTGGGTGCAGCGGTTCACCGGGGGCCTGCTCGTGACCTGCGGGGTCGACAACGTCGGCCCGGCCACCGACACGGCCGGGCTGCACGGCAGCTACAGCCATCGCCCCGCCGTCGACGTGCGGAGCCGTGCCCGGGCGGAGCCCCGCGCCGAGGTGCGCGTGCACGGCGCGGTCGAGGCCGTGGCGCTGTTCGGCCCGAGCCTCAGGGTCGAGCGCCGGATCGTCTCCGACGTCGACCGGGCGGGGCGGGCGCGGGTGCGCATCCGCGACGTGGTTCACAACGTCGGCCGGCTCGACGCCGCCGTGCCGATGCTCTACCACCTCAACCTCGGGGCGCCGCTCGTGGTGCCGGGGACGCGGGTGGACGTGGGGGAGGCGACCACCGTCATCCGCGAGGCCTGCGATGCCGTTCCCGACCACGCCGTGCTGCCCGAACCGTGCGACGAGGTGACCGAGGCCGTGTTCTCGCACACCGTGGCGGGCGATGAGGAGATGGCTCGCGCATCCGTCACCTCGCCCGACGGGCTGCGGGCCGAGATCGCCTGGTCGCGCGCCACCCTGCCCTACCTCTACCAGT
Organism: Herbiconiux liangxiaofengii; assembly: GCF_041927335.1. Lineage (NCBI taxonomy): Bacteria > Bacillati > Actinomycetota > Actinomycetes > Micrococcales > Microbacteriaceae > Herbiconiux > Herbiconiux liangxiaofengii. Next base: position 14,429 of record NZ_JBHFHD010000012.1, read on the forward strand.
GGGTGCTGCCCACGAAGGGGCGGTGGGCTCTCGGCATCGAGCCGGCGACCGCCCCGATCTTCGGGCCCGATCGGGATGCCCCGCACGCGGGTGCGCCCGTGCTCGCGCCGGGGGAGTCGCGTTGTCACGAGCTCAGCATCCGGGTGGGGCCGAGCTCGCTGTGGGCCTGAACCAGACGCAGGCCGCCAGGCGGCCAGGCCGCCAGGCCGCCAGGCCCCGCGCAGGCCGCCAGGCCGCCAGGCCCCGCGCAGCCCGCTCCCTCAACCCGGCGTCGGCGTCTCCCGCCCGAACCGCCGCGGCTCGGTGCTGCGCCCTTCGGCCCGCAGGCGACGGATGCGCGTGAGCGCGGCCTGCTCCGTCGACGACTCCGGCCCCATCACCCTCCGCACCAGCGCCAGCACCCGCCCGGTGGCCCAGATCACCGGCAGCGGCGACCGGCGGAGCCCGAGCAGCCGCCGGTACTCCTTCGGCAGCGAGGCCACGGCGCCCGCGAACATCACGCGGTAGGCCGGCAGCATGCCCTTCGCCAACGGCGGCCGACGGATGAAGCGCACCGCCTCGGCCACCCGCTCGTCACCCTTCAGCACGCCCGCGGCCCGGAAGCCCTCGAGCTGGTCGCGCAGCTCGGCAGCACTACGCGGCGCGTTCTGCACCCCGATCAGCTCGCCGGCCGTCGCCCACTCCTCGACATAGCGGTCTGCGCCGCCCGGCAGCGCGCCGCCCCAGAGCTGGTGGCTCGACAGGAAGGCGTCGGTGAACACCACATGCACCCAGCTCAGCAGCTCGGGATCGCCGGCCGAGTACGGCACCGTCTCGCCGCGCGCGTCGACGTACTCGCCGCGAACGCGGTCGTGGAAGTGCCCCACCCGCCCTGACTCGCGCTCGGCGACGACGGTGTCGGCGAACGTGACGGTGACGAGCCAGCGGATGGTGCCGGTCAAGCGGCCGAGCGGGTCCTCCTTGTAGCGCGACCAGTCGTGCACGCCCGCCATCGCGCCCGGGTGCAGGGTCTGCATGAGCAGCGCCCGGATGCCGGCCACCATCGTCGCCATGCCGCCGTGCACGGCCCAGGAGGCCGAACCGGGCCCGAAGAACCCCACGTCGTCGCCCTCGGCGATCGCGTCGACCCACGTCGGACGGCCGTCGCTCCGCCCCGAGAGGGTGGAGAGCAGGTGCGAACGCCATCGCTCCATAGTCGATCCGCGGTTCGGGGTGCCCATGCCTTCGAGCGTAGGCCGGGCGGATGCGCACCGCCCGATCCTGAACGCCCCCTCCGAGAGCGTCTGGCCGCCGCCATCCGGATCCCGAACCGCGCGGCGAGGACGGTTGTCGAGGTGCCCGTTCTTCGACAGAGTGTCAGCACGTGCATCCGTTCGACACGACCCCGGGGGAACTCTTGTCCGACCTACCAGTACCCGTGCCCACGCCGCTGCCCGCGGCCGACGGTGAGGCCGCCCTGCAGCTCACCGGGCTCACCAAGCGCTTCGGCGACAAGGTGGCCGTCGACAGCCTGAGTCTCACCGTTCCCACCGGTTCGTTCTACGGCCTGGTCGGCCCGAACGGCGCCGGCAAGACCACCACGCTCTCGATGGCCACCGGGCTGCTGCGGCCCGACGCCGGCCAGTCGCTGGTGCACGGCGTGGACATGTGGCGCGAGCCGCTGAAGGCGAAGGCGCTGATCGGCAACCTCAGCGACGGCGTGAAGCTGTTCGACCGGCTCACCGGTGAGCAGCTCGTCACCTACAACGGCCTGCTGTTCGGCCTCGAGCGCGCCGAGGTGGCCGAGCGGGTGGCCGACCTGCTCAAGCTGCTCGACCTCGAGCAGGCCGCGGGCACCCTCGTGGTCGACTACTCCGCGGGCATGACCAAGAAGATCGCGCTCGCCTGCGCCCTCGTGCACGCGCCCCGGCTGCTGGTGCTCGACGAGCCGTTCGAGTCGGTCGACCCCGTGTCGGCGGCGAACATCCGCGACATCCTCACCGGCTACGTGCACAACGGCGGCACCGTCATCGTCTCCAGCCACGTGATGGACCTGGTGCAACGGATGTGCGACCACGTGGCCGTGGTCGCGCACGGCACCGTGCTCGTGGCCGGCACCGTCGACGAGGTGCGCGGCGACTCGACCCTGGAGGACCGTTTCGTCGAGCTCGTCGGCGGACGCACCCACGCGGAGGGACCGGAATGGTTGCGACGCTCGTAAGGCTGCGGTTCGCGGTCCTCCGCAACTCGCTGAAGCGCAGCGCCTGGCAGCTGGTGGCCGTGATCATCGGCGGCCTCTACGGGCTGGGACTGCTCGTGGGCGTGCTCGCGGGGCTGGTGGCCCTCGGCTTCGCGCCGGTGGAGATCGCGTCGACCACGGTGGTGCTCGCGGGCGCCCTCGTGATCCTCGGCTGGATCCTCGTGCCGTTGTTCGCCTTCGGCATCGAGCAGACCCTCGACCCGGCGCGGCTGGTGGTGTTCCCGCTGCCGCTGAACACGCTGCTCGCCGGACTGACCGCCTCGGGCGTGCTGGGCGTTCCCGGAATCGTGACCGGCATCGCGGCCGTCGCCACCGCGGCCACCTGGATCCGCTCGCCGCTCGCCGCGGTCGCCGCCGTGGTCACCGGCCTGATCGGCCTGCTGATCTGCGTGGTGGGTTCGCGCACGATGGCGGCGTTGTCGACCACCCTGCAGTCGAAGCGGCGGTTCCGCGAGCTCGGGGGAGTGCTGATCTTCGTTCCGATCGTGCTGCTCGGCCCGATCATCATCGGGCTCGGCCGTTCCCTCGCGACGTCGATCGACCAACTGCCCGCCCTCGCCCGTGTGGTGGGCTGGACGCCGTTCGGTGCGCCCTGGGCCGTGCCCGCCGACATCGCCATCGGCGACTGGGGGCCGGCCCTGGCGAAGCTCGGCATCTCGCTGGCGACGCTCGCCGTGCTGCTCCTGGTGTGGCGCGCCAGCCTCGCGGCGGCCCTGGTGTCCCCGCACTCCACCAGCACCAAGCGCGTCGCGAAGGGCAAGACCGGGCTGTTCGGCGTGCTGCCGGCCACGCCGGCGGGTGCCATCGCGGCCCGGGCGCTCACCTACTGGCGTCGCGATCCCCGGTACGCCCGGCAGCTCATCACCGTTCCGCTGGTGCCGGTGCTGCTGTGGTTCTACTCGGCGAACGGGTCGAACCAGGCCGTGTTCACCCTCACGGGCCCGATCATCGCGTTCTTCCTCGGCATCGCGCTCTACGCCGACCTCTCCTACGACGGCACCGCCTTCGCCACCCACGTGGCCGACGGCGTGCGGGGCATCGACGACCGGGTGGGCCGGGTGGCGGCGCTCGCCATCATCTCGGTGCCGCTGGTGGCGGTCGGCACGATCATCCCGGTGCTGGTGACCGATTCGTGGAACCGGCTGCCGATGCTCGCGGGGCTCTCGGCGGCTGCGCTGCTCGGCGGCTTCGCGGTGGTGAGCGTGTCGTCGGCGCGGCTGGTCATCCCCGTGCCGCAGGCGGGCGACAACCCCTTCAAGTCGGCACCAGGAGCGGGCTTCACCACGGCGCTCGTGGGCTTCGCCACCTGGGGTGTCGCGCTGCTGCTCGCGCTGCCCGCGGTCATCCTGGCGGTGCTCAGCCTGGTGTTCGACTCGTCGCTGCTCGGCTGGCTCACGCTCGTGGTGGGCGTGGGGCTCGGGGGAGTGCTGCTCGTGGTGGGCCTGCGCTCGGGCGGCGCCCTGCTCGACCGCTCGGCCCCCGAGGTGCTCGCGCGCCTCAAGTCGCTCCGCAACGCCGCCTGACACCCCTCACGCGCGCCGCCCTGCGTCGAGTCGTCGCAGATCGCCCTTTGCGAGCCCCCGAAGGGCGGTTTGCGACGGCTCGCCGGGCGGGTCGGTGGGTGGGCTCGGTGGACGGCTCGCCGGGCGGGTGGGTCAGCGGTCGAGGCGGGCGAGCTTCGCGCGGGCGATCTGGAAGATGCCGTAGGCGATGAAGCCCACGCCCACCGCCACCAGGATGGCGACCCCGTAGGGCAGGTCGGCCAGACGCTTCAGCGCACCGTCGAGTCCGGAGGCCTTCTCAGGGTCGAAGGTCGCGGCGGCCACCACGAAGAGCACCCCCACCACCCCGAGCGCGATGCCCTTGGCCACATAGCCCACCACCCCCAGCGCCACCACGGCCCGGCCGGCCGACCCGGCGGGTACCGTGATCTGCTTCGTGAAGCCGCGGCGCACACCGATCGCCACGAACCCCACGCCGATCCCCAGCACCACGAGACCGAGCGCCACCAGCAGGAAGACGCCTCCCGGCGTGGCCAGCAGCTGCGCGCTGAGCGTCTGGCTCGAATCCGACGAGCTCGACGAACCCCCGAGCGCGAACGTCAGCACGGTGGCACCGATCGCCAGGTACACCACACCCTTGGCTCCCTCGACGAAGCGGCGCCCCCAGGTCTTCTTGGTGTCGCCCTTGTCGATCAGCGGAAGCTGCACGAGCTGCCAGACACCGAGCGCGAACAGCCCCACCACGGCCACCCACAGCACGAACGCGCCGCCCGGCGACCCCGACACCTGCCGCAGCGCTCCCGACTGGTCGGCCTCGCCCCCCTCTCCGCCCGCGAGGGCGACGGAGATCGCGATTCCGCCGATCAGGATGTGCAGCAGCCCGTTGATGGCGAAGCCGCTGCGGGCAAGCCCTCGGAACACGGGGTTCTTGCTGGCATCGCGGGCAGTGCTCGTGGTTGAAGGGCTCACCGTTCCACCCTGACACCACCCGGCCGGTTCGCACAGCGCGTGCAAGGCGCCGCCGGGGCCGCGCCCTCTAGAATTGCGAGGGTCATGAGCGCAACGTCACCGCATCCCCTCAGCCCGTCCGAGCATCCGTTCACCACCGCGTCGGGCTCCGACGTGCGGGTGCGGTTCTGCCCGAGCCCCACCGGCACCCCGCACGTGGGCCTCGTGCGCACGGCCCTGTTCAACTGGGCCTACGCCCGGCACACGGGCGGCAAGTTGATCTTCCGCATCGAGGACACGGATGCGAACCGCGACTCCGAGGAGAGCTACGAGCAGATCGTCGACGCGCTCACCTGGCTCGGCCTCACCTGGGACGAGGGGATCGGCATCGGCGGCCCGCACGCCCCCTACCGTCAGTCGGAGCGCTACGACATCTACCGCGGGGTGATCGCGCAGCTGCTCGAGTCGGGCCACGTCTACGAGAGCTACTCCAACGCCGAGGAGATCGACGCCCGCAACGACGCCGCCGGCCGCGCCAAGCAGCTCGGTTACGACAACTTCGACCGCGACCTCACCGAGGAGCAGAAGGCCGCCTTCCGCGCCGAGGGCCGCGAGCCCGCGCTCCGGCTGCGGGTGCCCGACACCGACCTCTCGTTCGACGACCTGGTGCGCGCCGAGATCACCTTCCCGGCCGGCTCGTTCACCGACTTCGTGATCGTGCGGCCGAACGGGCATCCGCTCTACACGCTGGTGAACCCGCTCGACGACGCCCTGATGGGCATCACCCACGTGCTGCGGGGCGAAGACCTGCTCTCGTCGACCCCGCGCCAGATCGCGCTGTACCACGCGCTGATCGACATCGGCGTCACCACCTTCGTGCCGCGCTTCGGCCACCTGCCCTACGTGATGGGCGACGGCAACAAGAAGCTCTCCAAGCGCGACCCCGAGTCGAACCTGTTCCTGCACCGCGACCGCGGCTTCATCCCCGAGGGCCTGGTGAACTACCTGGCGCTGCTCGGCTGGTCGCTCGCGCCCGACCGCGACGTGTTCTCGCTCGAGGAGATGGTGGCGGCCTTCGACGTGGTCGACGTGCTGCCGAACCCGGCCCGGTTCGACCTGAAGAAGGCCGAGTCGATCGACGGCGACCACATCCGCCTGCTCGAACCGGCCGACTTCGCCGCGCGCCTGGTGCCCTACCTCGAGGCCGCCGGCATCGTGACGGCGCCGTTGACGGATGCGCAGCAGCATGTTCTCGACGAGGTGGCGCCCCTGGTGCAGACGCGCATGCAGCTGCTCGGCGAGGCGCCGGCGCTGCTGGGGTCGTTCTTCGTCACGAGCGCCGAGCTGGAGTACGCCGACGACGCCCGGGCCACGCTGCCCGAGAACGCGGCGCTCGTGCTGAACGCGGCCATCACCGCCCTGGAATACATTCCCGAGTCGGAATGGAACCACGAGTCCATCCAGCAGGCGCTCGCCTCGGCGCTGATCGAGGGCATGGGGCTCAAGCCCCGCGTGGCCTACGGCCCGCTGCGGGTGGCCCTCTCCGGGCGGCGCATCTCGCCGCCGCTGTTCGAGTCGATGCAGATCGTGGGCAAGCAGGAGACGATCGCGCGGCTGGTCGCGCTCGTGAACGCGCTGTGAGCGGCGTCGCGCCGGGCGGGGTCGCGGGCGCCCCGGCCACCACTGCTGCCCCCGCCGAGCCGGTTCGCGGCTTCGCCGGCGACGCCTACGAGGTGGTGGTGATCGGCGGTGGCCCCGCCGGCCTCTCGGTGGGGCTCAACCTGGCCCGCGCCCGCCGGCGCGTGCTCATCCTCGACAGCAACCGCCCCCGCCACTCGGCCACCCTCATCTCGCACGGCTTCATCACGCGCGACGGGGTCGCCCCCCTCGAACTCCGGGCCCTCGGCCGCGAGGAGTTCTCGGCGTACCCGACGGCCGAGTTCCACCAGGGGCTCGTCGACTCCGTCATCCGCACGTCGGGCGGTGACTTCACCGTCACGTCGCGCGGCGTGCGCGGCTCGGCGAACCGCGTCGTCACGGCCGCCGTGGTGGTTCTCGCCCACGGCCTCACCGAGACCCTCCCGGCCCTGCCGAGCATCCGGGCCTACTACGGCACCGCGCTGCACAGCTGCATCGCCTGCGACCTGTTCGAGAAGACCGACCAGCCCCTCGCGATGATCGGCGAGACCCCGGATGTCGCGGAACGCGCCCTGCTCGTCTCGCAGATCACCGACGACCTCATCGTCTTCACCAACGGCTCCGCCGACGCCGTGACGGCCGCCGAGGAGCAGGCGCTCAGCACCCGCGGCATCGCGGTCGAACGCCGCGCCATCGCCGACCTCGACGGCGACCGCTCGGGTCTCACCGGGGTGCGCCTGGACGACGGCACCGTCATCCCACGCACCGGCGGTTTCGTGCGCCCGCTCTGGGCGGTTCCCACCGCCCACCTCGAGGCTCTCGAGCCCGCCCTCGAGCGTGACGCCGACGGCTACCTCGTGGTCGACGCCTCCGGTCAGACCTCCCAGCCGGGCCTGTTCGCCGCCGGCGACCTCACGCCCCCCGGCCCCCAGCAGCTCATCGTGGCCGCGGGAGCCGGAGCCCGAGTCGCGGCGGCCGTGAACCGCCACCTGCTCGGCCCCCTGTGATCGGGCATCCGGTCATCATGCACCCCGTGGTGCAGGACCTGTTCGGGGTGCAGGACACCATCGAGGGTGCCGGCGTCTGGGGCCTCGTCATCGTGTGCGCCATCATCTTCGCCGAGACGGGCCTGCTGATCGGGTTCTTCCTGCCGGGCGACACGCTGCTGTTCTTCACCGGGCTGCTCACGTTCACCGGCGCCATCCCGCTGCCCCTGCCGGTGGTGGTGCTCGCCGTGTTCGCGGCGGCGTTCCTCGGCGACCAGCTCGGTTACCAGATCGGCCGCCGGGCCGGTCCCGCCATCTTCGAGCGCCGTGACTCCGGGTTCTTCAGCCGCGCCCAGGTCGAACGCACCCAGCGATTCTTCGACCGTTTCGGCGGCTGGGCGGTGACCATCGCGCGCTTCATCGGCGTGGTGCGCACGTTCGCGCCGGTGGCGGCGGGCGTCGGGCACATGAAACGGTCGCACTTCTCGGCCTACAACGCGCTCGGAGCCTTGCTCTGGTCGGTGGCCATCATCGGCCTGGGCTACGCCCTCGGCGGCATCCCGGCGGTGGCCGAGGTGGTGCAGCAGTACCTCGAGTGGGTGCTGCTCGGGGTCGCCGTGCTCACGATCGGGTCGGCGCTCGTGGCCTTCTTGCGGCAGCGGCACGCGGCCCGCGCGGGCGCGAACCCGGGTTCGACTCCGAACCCGGATGCGGCGACGGATGCGGGGACCGGCACGCAGCCCGGCAGTGCGCCCGGCGCGGCATCCGGTTCTCCGGAGTAGGTTCGACGGCGAGGAGGTGCCGGTGCCTACTGTGACCCGTTCGCTGGCCTGGGTGCCTGCGTCGCACCCCGGGTTCGAGGGTGCGACCGTCACGATCTCGCCCAGGGGTTCGATCGCGGTCGGGCACATCACGGCGGAGGCCACCGCCGAGGGCGGCGCCTACGACGTCGACTACCGCATCGAGTGCGACGAGGCCTGGCGCACCCGGCACGTGCGAGTCACCGAGTCGTTCACGAGCCGCTCGGTCGAGCTCTGGTCGACCGGCGACGGCCACTGGAACGGCGACGACGGGCGCCTGCTGCTCGGGCTGATCGACGCGATCGACGTCGACCTCAGCGCCACCCCCTTCAGCAACACCCTGCCGGTGCGCCGCCTGGGGCTCGCTCTCGGGCAGAGCGCCGACATCGTCGCCGCCTACATCGACATCCCGTCGCTCCGGGTGTCGGCCGACCGCCAGCGCTACACGCGCACGGGTCCGTCGACCTATCGTTACAGTTCGATCGACGGCTCCTTCGTGAGCGACGTGGAGGTCGACGACGAGGGCTTCGTCGTGGATTACCCGGGGCTGTTCTCCCGCGTCGGGCGCTGACGGGAGACGCTCATGATCGCGCGGCTCGCGGTCAGGGGGTCTGGGCTCCTCACCCTGAAGAGCCGCGATCGTGTCGGCAGAGGTCCAGCGACGCCCGGAGCGCCCGATCTCGACGAAGTCCTCGGCGATCAGAGACGCCACGCGATCGGAGTCACGTCGCACCGCCGGTCGATGATGCGTCGTGGCCTCACCGACGACGCATGTGCAGCTCGAAGCCGTACGGCGGATCAGCGCGTCGCCGGCCGTCGAGAGCGAAGCCGTGCCGCTCGTAGAACCGCAGAGCTCGCACATTCCCGTCGAAGAGCCACAGCTGGGCGGATCGCGCCGGCAGACTCCTGGCCAGGAGTCGACTCCCGAGCCCGGAACCCCACGACCGCTGCCGGGTGTAGAGCCCGAGCAGTTTCGGCACACCGGCGAAGGCCGGTCGGGTCGAGCGAGCGAATCCCGCGAGGCCCTGGGCGTCGAAGGCCACCAGCACGTCCTCGTCGGCGATGCGCGCGGCCCAGCGGCCTTCGCGAACGCTCGCGGCCTCGTCATGCCGCCGTCGCAGCGCATCCGGGTCGAGGATGCCGCGGTAGGCCTCGTCCCAGACCACGAGACTGAAGGCCGCGAGCTGTTCGGCGTCGCCCTCGGTCGCGGCTCGGATCCCCGGCTCCATCCGCCCATCCTGGCACCGTGACCACGGCTTCGGGTCAGTGAGCGAGGTCGGCTTCGGCGCGGAGGGGGAGGGCGCGGCGGATCATGGGCGGGCCGCCGAGCGGGTGCGGCGTGGGGTCCCCTTGCGGCGTGAACCCGGCCGAGGCGTAGAGCTTCTCGGCCCGGCTGTTGCCTGCCCGCACATCGAGCTCGATCGAGGTGTGGCCGAGGCGGGTCGCCGAACGGATGGCGTCGCCGAGCAGAGCCCGCCCGGCCCCGCGCCCGGCCTCGCCCGGAGCGACCGCGAGCAGCTCGAGCAACGCCACCCGCCCATCTGCCCGGGCGCCCTCGTCGACGGTGAGGGCGAACGCCGAGGGCTCGTCGCCGACCACGGCGAACCGCACGATCGGTCGGGTGAACTTCGCCCGTGCCCGGGCGGCGACCTCCGGACCCTGTTCGACGCCGTCCCGCGCCTGCAGTGCGCCGACCCAGAGGCCCACGCAGGCCTCGATGTCGTCGGCGGTGCCGGCCCGGATGCTCACGGGTCGACGATACTGCAGCTCGCGCCCGGCACCCGTCGGCGGGCAGACGGCCGACTTTCTGACAGGTGTCGGAAAATCGGCGTACAGTCGACAGTGATCCCGACGACGCGACGCCGAACTCCTCCGACCTCGACGTGACCATGCGCCGTCCCGTGTTTGCGAGAAAGGCATCCCATGACCACCACCGCCCACGCCGCCGTGCTCCGCGGTCTCGACTCCGCATTCTCGTTCGAGGACGTGGTGCTCGACGGCATCCGCCCGAACGAACTGCTCGTCAAGATCGTCGCGACCGGCCTCTGCCACACCGACCTCGCCGTGGTGCACGGCCACATCCCGGCCGCCTTCCCCACCGTGCTCGGCCACGAGGGCGCCGGCATCGTGGAGCAGGTCGGCTCGAGCGTCACCGACTTCGCCGTGGGCGACCACGTGGCCGTGTCGTTCGCCTCGTGCGGGCACTGCGCCAACTGCCTCGCCGGCCGGGAGGCCTACTGCCTCAAGTTCATGCAGCTGAACGTGGCCGGAGTGCGCGAAGACGGCTCGGGCACCATGACTGCGCCCGACGGCGGCGAGATGCACGGAGCCTTCTTCGGTCAGTCGTCGTTCGCCTCGCACGCCATCGTCTCCGAGCGCAACGCCGTGAAGGTCTCCGACAGCATCCCGCTGGAGATCGTGGGCCCGCTCGGCTGCGGCATCCAGACCGGCGCCGGCACCGTGCTCAACTCGCTCGACGTGCCCGCCGGCTCGAGCATCGTCGTGAGCGGCACCGGTGCCGTGGGGCTCTCGGCCATCATGGCCGCCAAGGTGGCCGGCGCCACCACCATCATCGCCGTCGACGTGCTGCCCGAGCGACTCGAGTTCGCCACCAGGCTCGGCGCCACCCACACCGTCAACGGCCGCACCGACGACGTCGTGGCCCGCATCCTCGAGATCACCGACGGGCTGGGCGCCGCCTACGGGGTCGACACCACCGCGGTGCCGCAGGTGGTCGAGAACATCGTCGCCGCCACCCGCTTCGGCGCGACCGTGGCCCTCGTGGGCGTGGGAAAGCCGGATGCCGTGCTGCCGCTCGGGCTGGTCTCGGGCGCCGGCAAGACCCTGGTGGGCGCTATCGAGGGCGACTCGGTGCCGCAGATCTTCATCCCGCAGCTGCTCGCCCTGTTCGAGGCCGGACTCTTCCCCTTCGACGAGCTGATCACGCGCTATCCCTTCGACCAGATCGAGCAGGCCATCGCCGACACGCAGTCGGGTGCGGCGGTCAAGGCCGTGCTCACGATGCCGTGAGGGGCATCCTGAAGCGATGACCTCGCGCCGGGACCCCCGCACCGCTCGCACCGTGACCGCCCTCGGGCGAGCGCTGCGGGAGTCCTTGCGCGAGCTCCCGCTCGACACCATCTCGGTGAGCGCGCTCTGCCGCGCCGCGGGGGTGCAGCGCACGACGTTCTACACCCACTTCGGCACCGTCGCCGAGCTGCTGACCACCATGCTCACCGAAGACATCGACGCCCTGCTCGACGTGCCGGACCCCGACGGTTCCAGCGTCGAGGAGCTCGCGGACGAGTTCCAGGAGACGCTGGTCGCGGCGTTCCGACTGGTGCAGGCCGATCGGGCGCTGTTCCGGGCGGGCTTCGAATCGGATGCCTCGGCACCGTTGCGTCGCTCGCTGACGGCCATGTTCGACGCGCGTCTCGCCCGGGCGCTGCAGATCTGGGCGACGGTCGGGGTGGCGCGCGACGTGGACGAGCCGGTGGCGCGCTCGTTCGCGGCCGGCGGCCTGACCGCGTCGGTGGAGTCGTGGGCGCTCAGCGACGACGACGACGCGGTGGCCCGCGCCTCGGCGGTGCGCGACCAGATGGCGCCGTGGTGGCCGCGCCCCCCATGCGACGGGCCCTGACGGCACCCGTGACGTCACGACACCCGGGCGGCCGGTGCGGGCATCCGCGGATCGGGGCGTGAGCGCGGGCGGCGAAGGAGCACCACCGCGATGGCGGCCGCGAGAACCGGGGCGGCGAAGGCTGCCAGCATCGCCATCATGAAACCGACGGATGCCGCCAGTGCGACGCCGATGGCCGCGACGAGCGCGGCACGCGCCCGCGCATCCCGCGGCAGCAGCGGCCGGAACAGGAGGGCGCCGGTGACGCCGACGAGAGTCGCGGCGGCGACCAGGAGCGGCCAGCCGAGCGGCCCGTTCACGTCGGTGGCGTAGGAGATCGCGACGAGCCCCAGACCGGCGACGAGCGTCACGGTGGGCCAGACGACGGCGTTCCCGAAGCGGGGGCGCAGGGCGGCGGACGCGGTGAGCACCGTACCGACCGCGGCGATGGACCCCACGGTGATGCCGATCTGCATCGTGCGGGTCGAATCGCCCGCTGCCGGCACGAGGACGCTGCCGGCGAGTGCGAAGGCCACGCATCCGAGGCCGACCAGGCACAGGGCCGCCGACGTCGCAGCGAGCCGACGCCTGACCCGGGGCGCGAGCGGGCGCGGTCGATGCGCCGGGGTGGCCGCCGCAGGTTGGCGCGAACGAGTGTGCACCGTGCAGAGGATGAGGACGAGTGCGCTCAGGAGAACCGTCGCCGTGGGGATCAGGGTCGCCACACCGACAGTGAAGGCCGCCGGAACGGCCACCACCGCGGCCAGCGCCGACCGCCCGACCCGGTTGGACGGCCTCCTCAGGGTCGCCGCCACGACGACGGCGACGCTGATCGCCCCCAGCGCCCACGCGACCGCCGCGAACTCGAGGGTCGCGGATCCGAACCACGACCGAGCCAGTCCGGCGTCGGCCTCGTCGAATCCGATGCTCCAGGATGCTGCCGCCAGAGCGCCGGCCGTCCAGGCCGGGATGGCGACGGCTCCGGCCAGGGCCGCCGGCTCCGGCGCGAGTGCGCCCGAGCGCACGACGAGACCGCCCGCGGCGAGCGACAGCAGCAGGGCTCCGGCGTACTGGGCTCCGAGAAGCACCGCGGGCGTCCAGGAGGCTGCCGAACCGGCCGTCGACATCCCGATCAGCGGGCCGACGCTCAGGATGAGGGCCAGGGATGCGACGGCGGCGAGCAGGCCCGGTGTCGCTCGCGCGGCGAGTCCGTGTGCCCGGATGGACCAGGCCTCGCCGGCCGACAGGGGCCCCCGGCCGTCGTCGGAGTCCCGGCCGTCGTAGGAGCCCTGGGCGTCGAGGGTGTCGAGGAACACGGCGGCGTTCTCGTCCCGCCAGCGACGCGGGTACCACCGCAGGAGCCTCTGCGCGGTGGCTCGGCGCGGCGCCCTCACGCGAGAGCCGTCATCGCGGGAGCGGGGCGGCCCGCCGGTTTGGGCGCTTTCGTCTTCGGTGCGGCCATCCGCGACCGCGCGGCGGCGGCGCGCATCGCCAGCCGGTCGACCTCGTCCTCCAGGCCTCGGGAACCCTCGGGGGTGATCTCGTAGTAGCGGCGGGCCCGGCCGTCCACGACGTCTTCGCCGACGACCGCCACCTTGCCCTCGCGGGTCAGGCGCTCGAGGGAGGCGTAGAGGGTGGTGACCCGCAGGTGCACCGTCCCTCCGCTCAGCTCCGCGACATCCTGCAGCACCGCATACCCGTGACGCCGCTCGGAGGCCAAGGCCGTGAGAATCCAGAACACCGTTTCCGACATGCTCGGGAGTATACCCACATCGGGAGTATTGCTCTCCCTGACGTGAGATCGAAGCCTGGCAAACGACCCCCAAGGGGGGCACCTGCCCATTGCGGTCGGGAGCGGTGTGCCATACTCGCCCCAAGTGGGTTTCCCTCAGCTCCCAAGCTGTGACCCGTATGCAGATCATCGTCCCCTGCCTGTGCCATTTCTTTGGCATCTCAAGTGCTCCCTTCAGACGGTTTTCTCTCACCGCCCGCGATCCGAGTGACGCTCGTGCACCCTGCGCGGCGCATCCGTTCGTCTGCTGAAGGGTTCGTGGACATACACGGCGCCCGTTCTCGGGCGTTCGAAAGGACCCATCATGAACGGCATCCTCAAAGGAACCATCGCCGGTGCAGCCGGTATCGCCCTCCTCCTCGGCGGTGCGGGCACCTTCGCTCTCTGGAACTCCAGCGCGACGACCGGCGGCGGCACCATCGTGGCCGGAGACCTCTCGATCGCCCCGTCGAGCACCGAGGCGTCGTGGAGCGTGAACGGCGGAGCCCCGCTCTCGACCCTCGACGGCTACCCGATCGTTCCCGGCGACGTGATCGTGTACACCAAGGACATGGCGATCACCGCCGAGGGAGACAACCTCGTCGCGACCCTCGACGTCGACCCGGCGTCGATCACCGCATCGTCGACCACCGATCCGGCCGACGTCGCGCTCGCCGACTACCTGTCGGCCAATGCCGTGCTCAGCGCGAGCGGCGACGGCATCTCGGCCGGCTCCGCCCCGTACACCGTCACGGCCGGCGCTGCCGGGGTCTCGCAGAACGTCACCGTGAGCGTCACGGTCACGTTCCCGAAGAGCTCGACCGCCGGGTTCGAGAACTCCACCAAGCTCGGCTCGGTGAACCTGAACGCCCTGGCCGTCACCCTCACCCAGGTCTGATCCGGCCGGGCCGGCTCTGCTCGTCGGGCGCCGGCCCGCCGCCGCCGCGAGGCGGACATGACATCACAGCACCGAGAACCACACACCGAGAAGGGGTGACGGGATGAGCGGATCAGTCGAACGAACGAGCACGCGCCGCAGCGCCGCGCGTCACGCCCGCCGTCGCTCCCCGGTTCGCGGCATCCTCGTGCTCGCCGTCCTCCTCGTCGGAGGAGCCACCGTCGCGACCGCCGCCGGCTCCTCAGGCACCTTCGCCCTGTTGAACGCCAGCGAGTCGACCGCGGAGGCGCCGGCGGTGCTCACCTCGGGCACCGCCGAGCTGACGGTGTCGAGAATCTCGATGCCCACCAGTGCTCTCTACCCGGGGCTCACCGTCTCCGGCCCGGTGACCGTCACGAACACCGGCGCGGTGCCGCTCTCGATCGCCGTATCGGGACTGACCGCCTCCGGTGCGGCGCCGACCTCCCCGTTCGCCGCCGCGCTCGTCTTCGGGGTCGGCACCGCTGCTCCCGGACGCTCCTGCACCGACGGTGGCGCTCGCTCGTCGTGGACGGGGACCTTCGCGTCCGTCACCCCCGGGCCGGTCTCGGTGAGCGTCCCCGCCGGCGAGAGCCGTGTGCTCTGCGTCTCGGCGACCTTGCCTCAGGATGCGCCGGCCGCGACCCAGGGTCAGCCGGCCACCGACTTCCTCCTGCGCCTCATCGGAACCCAGATTTGACACCCCTCACGCAGTACTCCGCGGGCCTCAGGCCCCGACGGCCGCGCACCTCGCGGAGCGTGCGCAGCCGCGGGTCGGCGACCGGCCTCACCATCACCGCCCTCGTCGTGGCCCTGGCCCTGCCGCTCGGCATCGCACCCGCCGGCCCCACCTCGGCGGCGGCGAGCTGGCGTACGCCAGAGCACACCACGTCGGCGGCGATCTCGCCGGGGAGACTGGCGATCGCCCAGTCCGGTTTCGCGACCGTGGCCACGAGCTACACGTCGAGTGCCCTCACGGTCACCGCCCCGGTCGTCATCACGAACGCGGGTTCGATCCCGGCTCCCTACACTCTCCGCCTCGGTGCCCAGGCGGCCACCGCACTGGCGCAGGCCGTCGAGGTGCATGTCTGGGCCGTGCCCTCGAGTGCCGGATGCACGTCCTCCACGACCGCGTCCGGCCCGTCGGCGAACTGGACGACGGTCGGTGCTGTCACCGGCACCCTGGCACCCGCGGCGACCGCGGTGTATTGCATCCGAACGGCCGTCTCGCAGGCCCAGCGGTTCAACCAGAGCGCCGGGAGTCTTGTCGCGACCTCCGTCGTCACCGCCGCTCAGGGCTCATGGACGAGCACGGCCAGCGCCACCGCGGCCCAATCCGTGGCCGACACCGTCACGCCGGGAGCGACCACCAAGCTCAGCGAGACCGACAGCAGCATCTCGCTCACCTGGTCGGCACCGTCGGATTCGGCAGCGGTCACCGGCTACCAGATCTTCCGGGGCTCGACGCTGATCGGCACCGTGCCGGCGTCCCGCCGCCAGTTCACCGATTCGGGGCTCTCGGTCTCCACCTACTACCGCTACACGGTGCGGGCGATCAGCTCGGCCGCGCCCGGCGCCGCATCCCCGGAGTCGCAGGCCGTGCTGCACGCGACGGGATGGCTCACCTCGACGAACTGGTACACGGTCAGGAACGTGGCGACCCAGCTCTGCGTCTCGGGGGAGGCCGGCGCCTCCTCGGCGGGCGAGGCCCTCGTTCAGACGAGCTGCTCCCCGCGTGCCGACCAGCTGTGGAAGTTCGTCGTCGACGGCGCGTACCTGAAGGCCACTCCGATGTCGTCGGCGAGTCTCTTCTGGGACAGCCCGAGCGACCGAAGCGCGATCCTGCGGACCTCGAGCTCCATCAGCGCCCAGAAATGGGAGGTCGTTCCCATCGCTCCCGGCTCGGGCACCTTCCTCCTTCGCAACCGCAACAATCTCTGCCTCGACACGTCCGGCGGGCTCGCCGCCAGCGGCCGTCCGGCGCTCCGCGTCACGGAGTGCACCTCCTCGACGGCGCAGCAGTTCAGCCTTCAGAAGGGTGCCTGATCGTGGCGGCGTCTGAGGGCGGAGGACTTCTGCGGTCGATCGGGCAGTCGCTGGCAGTGGCCTTCCTCCTGCTCGTGCTGGCGCTCGGCGCCGCTGTGATCGCCGTGCCGCGACTGGCCGAGGCCATCCCGCTCACCGTGCTGACCAGCTCGATGGAGCCGGGGCTCCCGCCGGGAACGCTGCTCATCGTCAGACCGGTGGATCCCGGCGACGTGCGCGTCGGCGATGTGGTCACCTACCAGATCCGGCCCAACGTGCCCGGAGTGATCACGCATCGCGTGGTGAGCATCAACCTCGCCGCCGACGGCAGCCGAACCTTCGTCTTCAAGGGCGACAACAACAGCATCGCCGACAAAGACCCGGTGATCGAGGCACAGGTGATGGGGCGCGTGTGGTACTCCGTTCCCCTGATCGGGTTCCTCAACACGTCGACGGGGGGAACCGCGCGGGCCTGGCTCATCCCGGCCGGCGCCTCCGTGCTTTTGCTCTACTCGGCCACCACCATCGTGCGCGGCCTGTTGGCGTCCCGTCGCAGAAACCGTCGCCGCGCAGCGGCAGCCGCTGAGGCAGAAGCTGCTCCTCGCCGAGCCGGCCCCCGCCACCTCGTGAGCCAGCCCGGCCCAGGTGACCAGCCCGGCCCAGGTGACCAGCCCGGCACAGGTGACCAGCCCGGCACAGGTGGGCACGTCGATCGTGCACACGACGTGCTCGTTGCCGACGCCCCTCGGACGGGCGGACGCGACCCGGGAGAACGGGTCACAGCACGCCGCGCTGGGCCAGCCAGCGCATCGTCAGGTCGCCCTGGAGCCGTTGCATCGGTCGCAGCTGCGGGAGGCCGGGGACGGCGTCGCGGTGGCCGTCGCGCCAACAGCGCCCGGCCAGGCCAGCGAGCATCACGTTCACCTCGTGCTGGGGAGGGTCCGCACCGGTGATGCCGCCGAACACGCGCTCCGGGTCGAAACCGTCGGCCGCGACATCCGGAACCAGTCGAACCCAGTCGGCCCAGCTCGGTGCGGTCCACCGGTGTGTCCAGTCGACCAGCCGCAGCCGACCCGAGGGTTCGCGCATGACGTTGTCGCGCCGGATGTCGCCGTGCTGCAACGCGGCTCCTCCGCGGAGGGCGGTCGTCCAGTCGGCCTCGAGCTCGGCGAGGGTCTCGACTCGGAGCGCGTAGGGCAGAACCCGGCCCCGGAGGTGCGCGACGGACTCCTCTGCCGGGCCGTCATGGTCGGCCAGCGCCGCCCAGGTGCCGAGCAGGGGCGAGAAGGCGTCGGCATACGCCTCGGTGCCGAGCACCGGGCTCGGATCGAACCGCTCCCGCATGACGGAGGCGAGCGCCGCGAGACCCTCGAGATCGCTGCTCCGCCACCCCTCCACCGCGGCCCCGGCGAGCCGTTCGTAGACGGCCACGTACCAGCCGTCGCGCTCGGCCCAGCCCAGGAGCGCGGGTCCGAGATCGGAGACGATCTCGGCCAGTTCCGCTCCCACCCGAACGGCCGCACCGCCGGGGTCGGCCGTGGGCCCCGCCTTGACGAACACGTCGCGGCCGTCGTCGCTCGAGACGATCGAAGCGACGGATGCGGTGAAGCCGTCCGCGGCCGGCCGCTCGCTCAGCGAACCACCGGAGAGCAGGTCGCGAACGAACTCGACGACCGGCAGCGGGGCCACCTCCAGCAGCCGCGGTCGCGAGAAGTCACCCCCGGTTCGGCTCATCCCTAGACCGTACCGGCCGCAGCGCACGCGACCTGCTTCCGGGTTCAGAGGAGCTTGAGCTTCTTCACCAGGCGGTCGACGGTGGCCCGCGGCCCCACGATGCTGAGCGCGAGGCTCTGCAGCGCCCCCGGTTCGGTGCGGGAGAGCTCCGCGAGGTAGTCGTCGTAGACCCGCGTGGTCTGGGCGGCCAGCGGCATGTCGGAGATCCACAGCGCCTCGTCCGGATCCGTCGCCGCGTCGGCGGCCGTCACCGCCCTGGCCCGCACGGCCGCGAGCTGCTCCGCCGACGCGCCGAGCAGGGTGCACCCCGCCCACGCGAGCCCCGGATGCTCGAACCCGCTCGCATCCGCGCCCGCCGGCCCCTGCAGACCGCGCACGGCCTCGCCCGTGGCGGCCGCGACACAGGCCACGGCGTTGGTCAGCCGTCCGGCTTCGAGAGCCGAGTCGACCACCACCACCCACTTCAGGCGCGCCGACCGGGTCGACTCGTGGGTGAGGATCTCCTCGGGGCGGTAGGCGGGGGTCGCGTGCATCCGTGTTCTCGCTTCGTCTGCCGGCCCTCACGGCCGGATGCGCCGATAGTATGCACTCGCACGACACTGCTGCAACGAAGCCGTACATCGTACGGAGAGGAGGGCCGAATGGCCTCGCTGGACGCACTCGACACGGCCATCCTGCGCGAATTGCAGACGGATGCACGGCGCACCAACCGAGACCTCGCCGCCTCGGTGGGGGTGGCGCCCACCACCGCCCTCGACCGGGTGCGGAGCCTCGGCGACCGCGGAGTGATCACCGGATCGACCGTCACCGTCGACCTCGCCGCGCTGGGTCGACCGGTGCAGGCGATGATCGCCGTGCGCATCCGCCCGCCGTCGCGAAAGCACATCGAGGGGTTCCGCTCGTGGGTGAGCGGGCTGCCCGAGACCATCGGCGTGTTCGTGACGTCGGGTACGGAAGACTTCCTGGTGCACGTCGCGGTGCCCGACAACGAGGCGCTCTACGCCTTCGTGATCGACCGCCTCACCGAGCGGCCCGAAGTCGCGGATGTGCGCACGTCGGTGGTGTACGAGCACGTGCAGAGCGCGGTGATCGCGCCGTTGTGACGGCGTGGGGTCGTCGCGCGGTCTGGCCGCCCCCGGCCTGGCCTCAGACGGGCGGCTGCGGGTCGTACTGGATGCCGCGCCGAACCTCGACGGCCCGCTCCCGCCCGGCCAGCCGGTCGACGAGGTGCAGGGCCATGTCGATGCCGGCCGAGACGCCCGACGAGGTGACGACATCGCCGTCGTCGACGAAACGGTCATCGGGGCGCACCTCGATGCTCGCGTCGAGCTCACCCAGCAGCTCGAGCGAGCCCCAGTGCGTGGTGGCAGGGCGCCCGGCGAGCAGCCCCGCGGCGGCGTAGACGAGCGAGCCGGTGCATACGCTCGCCATAATCGGCACCGTCCGGCGCTGCGCCCGCACCCAGTCGAGCTCGGCCGGATCGGCCAGCCGCGGGCGCGTGCCCTTCCCTCCCGGGTAGATCAGCACCTCGAGCGGCGGCGCCTCGTCGCGCGTGAGGTGGGGGAGCACCCGCAACCCTTTGGCGCAGGTGACGGGGTCGAGGGTCTCGGCCAGCATGCGCACTTCGTACCCGTCTTCGGGGTGGTTCAGCGTCCAGTAGGCGAGCACCTCCCAGGGCCCCACAGCGTCGAGTTCTTCGACGTTCTCGAACAGCAGGATGCCGATGGTCTTCACGCTCATGGGCTCACGCTACCCGGGTACGCCGCGCCGCCCGGGGCGCTTTTGGCAGGGGGCCGCGGATAGGCTAGGGTAGACGACGGCCCGAACTCCGGTGAAGGCCATTGGGGTATGGTGTAATTGGCAACACGGCTGATTCTGGTTCAGTTGTTCTTGGTTCGAGTCCAGGTACCCCAGCCAAGGTAGTTTTACTCAAACCATGGCAAATAAAGAGTGAAGCAAGTCTGCCTTGGCTCCGCAATTCAGGCGTTTCAAGCCGTTCGTTTTCGTACGAACGGTTTTCGTTGTTTTTACGTTCTTGCTGTCTGCATAGCGCCTTCGTTGCTCCACGGATCTCCTCCAATACATCGCGGGGCTCGACATGAATCGGCGGATCTTGGTCGACGTAGATCTTCTTATAGAAGGTCTGGAGTAGTTGGCGTCGAGCCCCATCGGGCGCTCGACGAAACATGAGTCCCGGCACGACGAGGAAGTTGAGGTAGCGATTCAGTGACTGCTGCCCGCGGGTAATCTGTTCGTCCGTCTTGCCGAGCCGCTCCTTCAGTGTTCCTCGCTCCAGTTGCAGGGCTGCAAGCCGATCGCGAAGTCGCGGTGTGCTGATTGCCGCGTCGGCTGCGAGGTCGAGGAGTCTCTCCTCCTTGATGTCCAGCTGGCGAAGGTGGGCATTGATGTTGGCTCGCATGTCTCGGTCCATGACCTGGGCTTGCTCAAGTGCGGCATCGACTTCGGTTCGAATGTGATTGATGTAGGTCTCGTCGATAGCCAACGTGCCGAATTCGCGAGCGAGCTGCTCTTCTACTTCGCTCACCGCAAGGGAGCGCAGGTCGCACCATCCTTGCTGGCGTCCGCGGCAGATGAAGTATTCGTAGGTTCCGCCGTTCCCTTTCGCTTCTGAATAGATGAGTCGGCTTTCGCGTCCCGCCCTGTGGCACCGCTCGCACCACAGGAGTCCTTTCGCCCAGTGATGGTGGACGATGTCCCTCTGGCCACGTTGAACGCGTTCATTCAGAACGGCTTGGACCCGCACGAAGAGTTCCTTGCTGATGAGTGGTTCGTGACGGCCTGCGTAGAGCTTGCCTTTGTACCGGATGACACCCGCGTAGTAGGGGTCACGGAGTACGTTTGCCAGTTGGCTCAAGGAAATCGGCTGTTCCGGCCATCGCCGCGTCGGGCGGGTGGTCAAGCCCTGGCTAGCCACCTCCTCTCGCAACTGCTTGATCGAATAGTCGCCTGAGGAATAGGCCTGGAATGCCCATTGCACGATAGGTGCCCGTTCTGGGTCTATCGAGATCGTGGTGATGAGGCGTCCATCGAAGTTCTTTCTGTCGTTGAGATACCCGAGCTTGGCGCGTCCAACGGATCCGCCGCTTTCGACTTTGTGGAGCATCTTCTGTGCCACATCTCTGCCATTGGTGCGAACCTGCCAGTGGTTCATTCCGTCGGTGAAGAACTTCATCACAGCCGCTTGGATGGGGTCCGCCCCGAAGTCCTCGGTGGCCGAGAGTAGCTCTATCCCAAGCTGTTGAAACTCGGCCTCTACGGCCGTTGCGTCGTAGATGCTGCGGAAGGCTCGAGAACGTGAATATATGACGACATACTTGATGACGTCGGCATTTTCGCGAACGTACCGGAGCATCTCCTTGAATATTGGTCGCTTGTCGATGGTTTGCGCCGATTGTCCAGGTTCTACGAACTCTCGAACAATGTTCGTGCCGAGTTCTTTCGTCTTTCGCTGAGCCCACTCGCGCTGGGTTGCGATCGAGTTGCCATCGCTGTCGACGTCAGAGGCGGTGTTCAGCTGTCGCTGGCTGGAGACTCGAAGCAACACGACAGCACCTGTCTTGGAGAGCAAATTCGTAACTTCTGCGCCATCACGGTGAAGTCGCACAAAATTCTCTAGACCAGTCTGGTCTGGTGATGCGCTCGGGAATGCGTCGGTGTGTGATTCCACTAGTACCTCCATTCTGCCAAAATACCCGGTCAAACTGCTTTTTTCGGCCGAATCTGGGCATTGGCTCACTGACTGTAGCTCTCTTCGCCAGACGAGTCGAGATGTACGGAACGAGAATGTGAAGCGGAATGAACATCACCTTGTCGCTGGCCCATTGGCGGGTCCACCCGCCGGCCATCCGGCGCACTGGATGGCTGGAGATGACCGGCGGGTAGGTGTTCATTCCTCGTCGACATAGGTCCTGTCGAGACCTGCGATCTGGAAGTGCTTGTCCCAGAAGTCGGTTTCATCTGTCCTGGTTGTCAGATGGCGTCGGCTCACGAGGTAGCAGTTCTGGACGTGGGTCGTTGTCGAGAAGTCGAAGAGTGCTTCGAGCCCTGGTCTGAGTCCCTGCAGGATTCCGTAGTCGATGAACTCGGCCACGATGATCGTCTGCTCTCTGCGCGCGGCTTGAGCGATGATGTCTCGTTGCTGGTCCAATGTGTCACGACCTACCCGAAGGGGCGACCTTGGGTCGGAGCGGCTCCGCGCCCTCAGGTAGGCCACCCCTGTCCGATAGGTCGTTCCTTGGTAGTGCTCTTTGTAGATTGACGTGATGGTCATGGATGCCTCCTTTCACGAGGAATTGGTGTCCTGCGGCTGGTTGCCGCTGGATCTGTGTTTAGTTATGGTTCCCCTCTCGGGGTCTTTGTCAGCCCGCGGGATGCGAACTGAAGTCTGCGGGGTCGATCAACTGAGGAATTGGTAGATGCGGCCGTTGAACTCGACGAAGTCGTAGATTTCGTCCATACGGTTTTTGATGAGTTCGAGGTTCCAGGCGAGCATGTCGGGGGTGATGCCGTTCGCATGCATCATCTGGGTGAGGGCGTCAGCCCAGCCGAGTCCGTCGAGTTGTGCGTGGATGGCCTCGTCGAGCGTGGCGTGGCTGCCGCGGTAGGCGGCGTGGAAGTCGTCCTCGAGGTGCTCTGAGGACGGGTTGGCGTCAGGCAGCGTCAAGAAGGCAGCGAGGGCGTCACCGATCTGTCGATGAGCATGTTCGAGGCGCTCGGCGGTGCCCTGTTCTGTACGGCGAAGCGCTGCGCTGGGGGGAGCAAGTCCTCGTCGGGTTCGGCCGCGTGCCGTCCTCGGGGCGGGTGTTCGGGGTGGTTCATGATGGATCCTCCTTTCCTGGGTCGGTGGTCTGGTTGGTGATGATGGCTTCGAGTTCGGCGAAGGGTGCGACGGTGAACATGCGCGGATGCAGTGAGCGAGAACTCGCGATGGTGGCACGGAGTCTGTCGGCTCTGGTCTCGTTGGTGGTGAGCCAGAGCACCCGAGGAAAGACCCCGTAGGCAGCCTGCTCCTTGCCCGTTCGTCGGTAGAGTTCGTAGATGCCGCATTTGCTCAGGACGGTTCGCGTCGATTCGGTGCCGAGGTCGACTTCGATGTACCAGTGGTCGTTGAACTCCTGGTCGGAGATGACGGCGGCGAGGTCGGGCTTGAGCCAAGCCGGCTGGCCAGTGCTGCTGGTGAACTGCCTCCAGGCGGCATGTTCGATCTCGACGTTACTGAGGACGCGCTCGTGGGCGCGGGCGACCTCCGTGAGCCGGATTCTGGTCTCGGCAATGGCAAGCGTGTGGTCGAGGAAGGTCGTGGAGGGGTCGAGGAATCTGCGCTGGGTGTCGGTGCCTCGGCTGAGCAGGCGGTGGCCGTTGATATCCAGTGCCCAGATTTGGGAGCTGGATCCTCCTCGGGTTCCGCCAACGCGGCGAGAGAGCCGTGTCACGGTGCGGAGGCGCTGGAGCCGTTCCATGACCCGGCTGCAGGCGCGTGCTCCGGCTGGCAGTGTGGCGTGGTCGTGGAAGTGAAGGCGCACGATCTGTTGCCCGGTGAGGAAGCGGTGCTCGCCGAGAGCACGAAGGATGGCGAGGTCTCGATCAGAGAATCGTTGTCGAAAGTCCTCTAGTTGGAGATGTCCCAAGTGGTGGACACTCATGAGTGCCGCCGATCGGTTGAAGACGTGATGACGATCCCGCCGAAGCAGGGATTAGTCGTTGCAGCAGTTCGCCCTCTTGCCGCCAAAGACGGGCCAGCCGGGGGATTGTGCTCGTATGCGACCGGACGGGCGAGCAGACGGGTGCCCTGCCCTTCCTGGAGGCTCATTCTGCGCCTCGCTTCTGCCGCCCAAACGTCTCACCGGCATCGTCGACGTCACGTGCGGGTGCGCCCAGCTCTTCATCCGAGGGGCTGGCTCCGTATCTGTTCTGGCTGCGGGCCCGGAGCTCAACCTCGCTTGACGTGACTGGTGGCGGAGGCATCGTCTTGCCCGACATCCACGGGCCCGCCGCGCCGTCAACGACCAGCCGCGTGTAGATCTCGTGCTTCCCGAGAGCGTGGAAGTCGGCGGGTTCGAGCATGTCCGCGTGCTTGGCCATGGCGTTGGCGTCGTCGGGGGAGAGGCCGAAGATGATCTTGTTGCGGGCGTTGGTGTCGATGGCGGCAAGCATCGCATCGGGCATCTGTGCCCGGTACTGGTGTGCGAGTACCCAGCCGACTTTCATGGCGCGAGACCGGGCGAGGGCCTCGGGAAGGTCGACCGCGGTGAGGTGGAGAAAATCTTGGGCTTCGTCGAGGTAGATGCTCACCTGGTGGCGTCGCTTCTCCGCGACCGAGGCTTGAGCGAGCGTGTGCGACCAGAGAGACGACACCAGAAGAGACCCGAGCAGCTTGGCCGCCTCTGGCCCGAGCTGAGACTTGTTGAGCGCAACGAGAAGGATGCGTGGTTTGGCGAACAGGTCACTGATCTGAAACTTCGGATTCACCTGACCGAGTACCTGCCGAAGGTTGGGGCGGAGCAGCAGCTGCCGGAGTCGGCTGAGCGACGGGGCGATGACTTGCGCCTGTTGTGCCGCGGGAAGGGCGTCGAACTGCGCCCAGAACGGCTCGAGCCCGACAGGGTCGTTGAGGGTGCTCGTCAGGGAGCGGCGGAAGACAGGGTCGGTTAGGAGCCGGGGTAACCAGACCAGAGAAGCCTGTCCGTGGTAGGCCAGCGTGAGGAGGGAGGCGTGCATGACGTCGGTGGTGCGTGGCCCGAACGCGGAGCCGAAGAGGTCTTTGAAGGTTCCGAGGATGCTGTCTGCAACGAGCTCCGGCGGTGTGCCCGGAACAACTAGAGGGTTCAGGCCGACGGGGTTGCTGTCTGAGGGATCGAGGACCACGAGGTCATCGTGGCGATGCTCAGGGATCCGTTCGAGGAGATCGCGGATGAGGTTGGCCTGCGGGTCGAGGACGACGACGGAGCGGCCGGCGTTGAAGTCATCGAGTGCGAGCCGGATGATGACGGACGATTTCCCCACGCCGGTGGGTCCGAGGAGCACCGTGTGGAACCGGCGACCTTCCGGGGCGAGCCCGATGGGGACTTTGGTGGCGGGCGCGGCGCCGGTGGCAAAGATGCCTGCAGTAGCGGGAGCTGCGGGAAGCAGTTTCGGGTGGCCGCTGGACAGGCCAGGATAGGTGCCCTCGCCGATCGGCCAGCCGAGCAGAGGCAGCACCTCTGTCTGGGACAGGGTGAGAGGCCAGCGCAGCGGAAGAACAGCATCATCGAGGGCACCGTCGTGATCACGGGCCAGACTGATCCGTAGTCCAGGAGACTGCCTGGTGCGAAGCGCTGCCAGCACGCTGCTGAACACCAACCGTGCGACAGCCTCGTCTTCCGCACTAGTGGCCACCCGGACTTTAGCGCCGAAGGCGTGCTGGTGCTGCTTCGCAGCGAGGTCGCGCCGCTCCTCTGTCCCGGCCGAGCGGGCTCCATGGAGAGCAGTGTTGACCCAGCCCTGGCTGGGATCCGTTGGCGAGGATGCGCCACGGCGAGGCGGGATGCCGGAGCCGAGTACTACCTGGAAGGCGGTCTCAACCGACGGAGAAGCGGCGGTGAGGGCGTGAAGAAGCTGTCGGATCGACGCAGAAGGCTCTGCTGTATCGAGGCTCAGCGTGCGTGGTTTGACGGAGAGCTTGAGGGTCGTCGGCAGCGCGGTCCGTGGTCTTTCCAACTCCGTGAGAGTGGCCCCGGAGAGTAGCGACCCCAGCAGCGCGCTCAGGCCGCGGAAGGCTTGAGGGACGGCGCCAAGGAGATATTCAATGTTGCCCTCGTGGGCTCGGATCTCGAACACCACCGGGCGCCGGCCCCCTTGAGAAGCCAAGCGACGGAGTACCGCCGAAACGTGTCCCTCCTCCAGCGGCCGCGGGAGGTGGACTTGCCGCCAGCGTATGACCTCACGCATCCGGAGTCTCCTCGGCGGTGGTCGCATCCGGGTGGGGCGTTGAGTCGCTGGATGCATGCTCTTTGGCGGCGTCAGCTTCACGCTGAGCAAGCGCCAGGAGCGCGCGAGCTAACTTCGGAAGGTCGGGCTCGTCCCGGCGGACACCACGCACAATGACACGTCGCTCACGCGCCGCGTTCGATCTGCGCCGGTTTCGTTTCCCACCCGTCATGATGCGCCTCCGGCACGGACGAGCAGTCCCCGTCTTCCCGGCTTGGCATTGGTCCCCTGTTTCCCCTCATGTATGAACGACTGAAGCCAATTCGTCAAGAGTGAAATGACCCGGCTACTGGGCGAGCGGACGGGTACTCCCAGGGGTGCAGGCCGTTCTGTTGCACTGCCACGACATGCGGTCACCACCGGTTGGCGCGAATGCGCAGCCACCAGATCAAGCCCGTGATGAGGGCGGCAATGCCGAGGATGATCGCGACGGCGACCCAGATTTGCGCCAGCAGCTGGAAGGCGAGCCAGACGCAGAACACGCTGCCCAAAAGAAGCAGGCACGCGCGCCAGAGACGAGTGATCAGTGGTGGACGGTTCTCGGACATGAAGAAGCTTCTTTCTGGTCATGCGGAGGCCCTCGTTGAAAGCGCTTGCGGAACGGGGTACCCGGCCAGGTCGATGTCTGAAGGGATCTCATTGCCCCAGGCGCGGTAGCCGCGGCGCGGGCGGCGGGCGAAGAGCTCAAGACGATCGCCCTCCGGGTAGAGGCGGTCGACGATGTCGTAGAACTCCTCCGGCTTGTGTGAGTGGTCTTGCACAGGAGCGAAGAACCAGGTGCCCTGACCACGGAACGCCGGTTTCGGCGGGCGGCCCCTGATGCCGAGCAGCACGTGCTCGGTCATGTTTCGGAGCGGCTGCCCGAGCCCCATGCGGGCCTTCACCCAGGTGATCGTCCCGGAGTACTTGTAGCCCCAGGCCTCGAGCACCTCGTGGCCGGTCTTGATCGTGGCGTTGGTGACCCAGAGGAAGCAGACCGAGTCGGGCAGCATGTGCTCCGCAATCGCTGGCCCCATGGCTTTGATGGCCTCATCGGTGAGAAGGTCGTAGTGGGCTTCTGCTCCAAGGTGTCCGGTCTGGCCGGCCATCCATGGAGGGTCCGCGATGCAGACAGCGTGTTGGACGTTTGTCATTGGTGTTGTGTCTCCTTTCCGCCAGAAAGCGACCACCCCACGAACTGCAGCGCGGGTGTGAGCCGGGTTGGCGAACGTAGTGAAACTCAGTCAGTCAAGAGCGGCAACCGTCCGATCGCTCGAAGCATCGGAGCGGTCGGACGGTTGCCAATCGGGGGTGCGGCAGTGGTTTCGCCGCTCGATGAGCGCCCGTTGTAGTTCTCTCAACGGACAAGCCAGCGCGCGGACTACTTACCCGGCGGGTCCTGCTGGGAAGCCTCGAAAGACGCCTTGATCAGCGCCCTTCGCGCTTCGTGAGCATCCGCGTTGAGCTCGGTCGCGAGCTGCAGGATGGTGGCACGCATCCGGGCCTGAGCAAGGTCGAGTTCCGCCTCAATGGCCGCGCGCCTCCGCTCTCGGCGCAGCGCTATCTGCCGACTGATCCACATGACGAGCTCCACCACCCATCCGATGACCAGGAAGGGCAGAACCAGGACGATCGCCGCGAGGGCGAGGACACCTGGCAGCACATCAGTACCTCGCGATCTTCTGCGCGGAACCCATCGCGTATGCATCGACGATGTGCTTGTACCGAGCTTCGCCAAGCGGCGCGACCTGGATGAGGTGCTGCTCGAGAGCGCTCAAGGCACCGACGTTCTGCAACGAGGTGTTTGCGATCAGCGCACGCCCCTCCTCGTGCACGTTGGCGATGATGGCCTGCGCCTGGACGCGCTCCACCTCGTGCCTGGTCTGTCGAACACTGCTACTCGACATCTGCATCAATCCCTGGGAGGTGAATGCGCCTCCGAACGGAGTGATCTCTGTATTGCTCATTGGTGAGCCCTTTCTAGCTATCTGGTTCCGTCGGTGACTTTGCGTCACCTGACAACTAGTTCAGCCGTCCGGTCGTCGCGCCGTCCGGGCGCCGGTCGGGCACGACTCGGTGGAGTTCCGGCAAAATGTAGGCATGGGGGAGATCACACCGGAATACGAAGCAGTGATGGCCGATTTGCGCGCCGTCCGCGGGGTCGGCATTGGCAGGCTGCGCAAGATTCAGACGCCCGCGCTGGATCAGATTGCTCGCCTCACAGATGCAGTGAGCAAAGACGAACTGTTGGAGCCCACCTCCGTGCGGGCGCTTCTTCGAACCGCGGTAGCCGAACTCGGCGGCGGCTCTGTTCAGGAGGCGGGGGAGTACCTGCTCGGGCTATATCCCGGGACCCAGCTCTGGTCCAGCAAGATGCGACGCGAAGATGCAGCCAAGCTATTTGGTACGGAGTACGAGACATTCCGAAAAGCTCCTGAGACTGAGCTGCTCGGCATGATCGCCGACGCTGTGCTCGACCAGAAGCGAACGGCCGCTCTTCGAGAGGCGCGCGTCGAAATAGAGGCGCGGCGGCATCCCGCTGACAGCAGGCTCGCCGTTCAATGGGTCGAGCGTTTCGAGGCGTACAACCGGATGTGGACACCCGCGTGGGCGCTCGCAGCGGATCTCGAAGCTGCTCTTGCAACGTATCTGGAAAAGCCGGCACCACATCCCCCTTGGGATCCGACGCTCGACCAGCCATTCGATCCCATCGAGCAGGCTCAAATGTACGCGCGTTCGGCTTTGTACCGCCTGGCTCATTTCGAGCTGGAGCTTAAGCGATTCATGAGTCGATATGGGGGCATGTGGCTTCTGTCGGACGCAGAACGAGAAGTCGAGATTTCGGACGTGGTTTACAAAATCACGTGGCATAACAACCTCACCAGTGAGGACGAATCATTTCTGCGCAGGCTTCTCGCCGATAGCCGACATGAGGAGGCCGATCACTTTATCGCAACGCTGCTGAGCCTCAGCCAAGGGCGGCGTATCGAGAAGAAATGGCAGTACTTGGTGCGGCAAGCTGTCGGGCAGTCAGAAGAGGAAAAAGATCTAGACCAGGTTCGCCAAACCATAGCGGCGTGCCACCGGTACTGCGAACTTGTGGATCAGGAATGGTTGAAGATCGCGGATTGGTACCGTCCAGGCACCTCGCTGACACGCGGAGTCGACGCTACGGTGCTCTACACGGGTCACATCCGTGGGGTCCAGGACGTGGCCCGAGCTGGCCGCCGCTCTGACCGTAGCGAAGAGCAAAGTGGGCGTTGATACATCTCGCGGTCGAGCCGAATCATCGCCGACCTGTCGATCCCAACTTCTTCTGGGACCGTCCGCCGCAGAACACGGTTCGCCAAAAGCCGCCTGTTCAGCGCCGAATACCTGCGTCGCGGTTGCTCACCGAACATCGGGGTTGCAAAATTCCTCACTTTAGCGCATAAATAGAGTCGGCCACACCTGCCGCACGATGTGGGGGATTGTTATCCGCTTCTGGATGACGACCCCCTGCATCGTGCAGGCGCCTGAGAAATCAGGCAAAGGGAAAAGTGGTGGTCAGTTTGCCGTTCGAGGAGATGGTGGTTTCGTACTTCAATGCTTCCAAGGTCGACACCGATCTTGACCGACTCGTTGTGACCCTGAACGACGATTCGGTGGTTTCATTCAGATTGAAGGGCCAGGCGCAAGCCTCCGGCAGTCCGTTCACGCTTGTGGTGGACTGGGATCAAAGCAGTCAATCGGTGCTGGAGAAGATGGCCGTAGCAGTCGCTAACCACCTTTGGCGAACAGATCCAGATATCGTTGCGCAATTTATCGCACCCACGGTTCAGATTCTCTACGAGCCAACTCAGCGACCGCTTCTGGTTGGTGGAACGTTGCGCGTTGAGGTGCCGTACGGGATCTACTCGCTTGAGTACGTATTCGGATCTGATGTTCGCAGCATCGAACCGATCACGATCCACCCAGGTTGACGGACATGCATGCATCCACCTGTCCTGGGCCTGACTAGATAAGCCAAACGGCTCAGCCCGCACCTAAAGTAGGAAGAGAGCTCGACCCAGATGGGCGACCGGCTGACCTATGTAGGTGAGGGCTCTTTTTCTTGTCCTACAAGCACCCTGACGGGTCAGCAACCCTCCAATAGCTAGAGCTTAAAGTCTCTTTCTACCAGAACATTCATGCTCGTTAAGGACGCCTCTACGAACACGGCGAGCTACCCTCCAGCTCAGGGTCGCTCGGAAAAATGCCCGAGTAGCAAAATTGCCAGCCGGAGCCACTAAACCCTTAGGGAAGCTCAAGTTCAGTACGTACGTCCGTCCTAGGGCCGTCGGCCGCGGTTTGTGGGCTGCGGTCACTTTGTTATATCCCATCCGTCGATCAATCGGTACTCTGCAGGTGTAGGACGCTCGGTGAAAACCCTCCCGTTTCAGGCCCAAGTAGGTCTGGACCAAAGAGATCGGACTGTTATGACCGAAGAGAGAAGTAAGAAGGCCCCCGACCTCTTCGACTTTGATGAGCCCGCCGAGGAGGTTTCGCACTCAAGAGGGACTCGGTCCTCAGGGAATGCAGACCGCCATGCTCCGCTCTCGGCGTTTCACGCACTACCCGATCATGAGGTCTTCATCCCAGTCTGGGGATTGGTGAGATTGACCCCGCTCGAGATGCAGATCGTTGACCATCCAGCATTCCAACGCCTGCGAGAAATCCTTCAGCTCGGTCTGGCATATCTGGTTTTCCCGGGAGCAACGCATCGACGCTATGAACATGCCATCGGAACTCTCCATGCGGTTACGTTGATGATGGATGCGATCGACGCGAACCTTGCCATTCTGGCCGCGAAGACAACCCCGAGCACGGCCGGCAGCTGGATTCCCGACGAACAGATTCGGCCTCACGAACGAATCCTGACTCGGCTCGGCGCGTTGTTGCACGACATCGGCCATCTAGCCAACGGGCACACGTTCGAAGACGAGTTGGGGTATCTCACGCCACACGACGGCGACGAACGACTTCGATATGTATTCGACAAGACAGACTGGCGCGGCGGGAAAAATGAATCACTCCGGACGCTCGTAAATCGCCTCTATAACGACGTAGCCACACAAGCTCGTCCCGGAGCCTCGGCCGCTGACATCATTTTCGATATTGTCAGTAAGGATCGAGTGGGGGTCCTGGAATCGCCAAACTTTCGGACAGGCGTGAGTCGCGATCTCATCGGAAACACATTCTGCGCAGATCTCTTGGACTATCTACATCGAGACTGGTTGCACATCGGAAAGCTAAAGTTTCCCGACCTCCGGCTCCTCGAATATCTCGAGATCCGCATCAATGCCAGTGATGACACCGCGGGAACTAATCGATCCAGAGTTGTAATCAACCTTCGTGGTGGAGACCGGGTGCGGACCGATGCGGTTACTGCTGTTCTTGAGTTGCTGGAGAGCAGGTACCAGCTTGCAGAAATCGCTCTGTTCCATCGCGCCAAGTTGAGCGCCACGGCAATGCTCGAACGCGTAATTGCCGAGACCGCCGTGCTCTATCGGGACCCAAATGCATACATGTCCTCTTTGCTCGATGGTCTGATCGGTTGCGACGATCTAGAACTGCTCTCGCTCCTCGAAGACCAAATAGTTATAGCTCGCGCTGCTATCGGCGACGGGGATCAGCGCCTCGTGCCCCGCACAGACAGCATCAAGACGCTCGATCAGATGCTATTAGTTCTTCGGGATATGCGTACACGTAACCTTCACAAGCTTGAGGTTGCAGTGTTTTCAAAGGGCGACAGCGGGCTGGAGAATCGTATGCGCTTCTTCAGCGGCGAGCCCGACAGCGCAGCTGGAGGGGCAACGAAGAGCGATGCGCGAGGAGGACCGGCCCGCAGACAGCTGGCCCGCGATCTCGAGGAGCTGTTTGAACTGCCGCTCGGCTCAGTCGCCGTGTACTGTCCGAGGTCCAAGATGAACGCCAAGGTAGCCGAGGTGCGGATCCTCATCGGCGGTGAAGTCAAGACGCTTGCAGAGCACGAAGAAGACTCAAAGCAGAATTTGACAGGCGGACATCTGGCAGCTCAGAAAGAGCGCTTCAAGCGCCTCTGGCGACTGCATGTCGCGATATCCGCAGATGCGAGAGCACAACTTGAGGAGCGTAAGCAACGTCGGCTATTCAAGATGGTCATTGAGTATATTCTCGCCGACCCGGAGTCCGATTGGTGGGGTGCGGGCGCAGACATTGCGCGCTTGCTCGCGACAACAGACGGGCAATTTCAAGGCAGAGCCGTCCGAACCGATCAGCTCGTGGGCGCCCGGAATGATGACTCTGCTACAGAGCGAGTATTTGCGAATCGGACCATGTCGATCGCGAACTTCTTTTCGCCGTGAACATCACGGAGTCGCATTTGCGGCTCGCAAAGTCTCAACTTGATAATGCACTGCGTGGGGTTCAATTTGCGGGGCTACCGGTCGATCTCGCCACCGTCTTGCGCACGGAACGGATCACGCTAAGCGCGTCTGAGGGCAGATCGGGCACCCACGGGTTAGCCGAGCGCGGTCCGCACGGTTATCGGATAGTGGTGTTTGGAAAAGGCGAGCCGCTTCTGGATGGACGGCTCCGCTTCACGGTCGCACATGAAATCGCGCACTGCATCATTGATCGAGCAGTCGGAGTGAGCCCGACGACCAAGTCTGAGTATTGGAAGCTGGAGGAGATCTGCAATGAATATGCCGCACGGCTCCTCATGCCAGACGTTGTCATGGCGGCTGACGCGAGATTGTCGTCGTTGGATCTTCTGCGGACCACAAAGCGCCTCTCGGATTCGGCACGTGTAAGCCCTGTAGCTGCGGGCCGTCGTCTAGCAGAATGGCAGTCGGATCGTGTCGAGCCCGTCGTGATAGCCGGGCTTGTCGGTAGGTTCCCACAGAAACCAGGTTCGGCACCGGCTATCGCGAAGGTCGCATGGAGCGGGGGGTCAAAGCTGTTCAATTTGGGCACGAACAGGCTCATTCGTCCGGGTGACTTCGAGTCGCGCGTCGTGTCGGCCGCATTCGAGGAGGGCGGCATGCCTACGTCTTGGGCGATGGCCGGCGCTATGGGAAAGCTCAGAGACCATCAACTGGGCCTGCTCTCCCTCGGGCTGACGCAGGTTGGCCTTGCGATGCGCAGAGATGATTGACGATGCAATGACGAGCGATCTCGTTTGCGGTTCAGACGACGCCCTCCGTGTCACTCATCCCATTTCAGTTTCTCACTGCTCAACAGGAGATCGGAGACCTCCGTCCCGAGTGCTTGAGCCAGTCGAGCGAGCAGCCGGATCGAGGGATTGGCCGGTCTGTCTTTCTTCCAGTAGCCGCGCTCGATTTGCTGGTAATGCGTTCGGGTGAGGCCCGCTTTGTGCGCCAGCGCCTCCTGGGAAAGGCCGGCAGCAATGCGCCGCCTTTGGAGCTCAATGCCGATTTCACGCGCGTACTCATCCCACGTGGTTGGGGCGTCGGATGGCATCCGTCCACGGTTTCAGGGAGAAGGGCTCGCGTCAGCCAGATATATCCGGCATACTTCATCCAGCCAGACGAATCTGGCCTTCGAGGATGGGGTTTCAATGAGTGGCGGTTCGATCTACTTCTCTACGCTGCCCGCGCGGCAGTCGGTTCTTCGGCGGATTCTGAACGTAGCGAAGGCTCTTCGCTCGCCAGCGTCCACACGAAAGTAACCTCCGCCTGGGGGAGTAGCCAACCAGGCGCATCCACAGTGATTTGCTTGGCGGCTACTTCCTCAGGAGTCCTTGAAATGAAGGGGCGCTTAGCGCTTGAGATCAGATCCGTCACGCTCATGCGAGCGATGTCGGTGTCCGTGTAGTCCATCGTGAGCGACAGTCCGCGCGTTGGCTGCGCGATGGCGAGGAAGATCCGGTGGTTGCTCTTGTCCGTGATCGTTCGGTACATATGGCGGATGCGCACCGGCTGAGCGTTCCGAATGACGTCGGCGCCGAGACTGACGCTGTAGGTCTGGCCGGTCTTTCGTTCGCTGCGTCGGATGGCGCGGTCTTCGCCGTCGACGCTGTACTGCAGCAGTTCGAAAGCGTCTCGGGAGTTCGCTTGGAACCCGGGTCGCGGCGTCATGAACCAGGTCGAGGTTGCCGGGATATCGGCGAGAAGCTCATGGAACTCGTCGCGGTCTGACGTGCAGGCGAACTTCTGAACTGATGTGCTCGGAGTCACGGTGTACTCCCATTGCACGGTGAGATCGAACCGGGGAGTGCCCGTGTGGTCTTTCGTCGCGGCGTCTGAAAGCCGGATTGAGACTTGGACGTCGTACCAGCGCTCACGAGCACGAATCGCCTGGTCGCGCACGTCCTGATAGATCTCGCGGGCGAAGGCCTCGTCGTCAAGGCGGAGAGCGAGCGCGTTGGTGGCGATGCTGTCCAGAAGTTCCGGCGTCGCAACCCGCTTGAGGTCGGCACTGCCAACGGCGAATCCCTCAATCACAGCGTCCTTCAGTTCGGAGGAGGAGTCGGCGAGAACTCGTTTGAGTCGCTCGGTATCGCGCTCCTCTTTGTCCTTCCCATCGAAGTAGTCCCAGACGATGCCAAAGAGGCCGGCGGCGAACAGCGTTCCGCCGATGCTGCTGACCTGCCAGAAGCCCACCCAGGAAAGGTTCGGGTCGGCGACAGCGGCGCCGGCGAAGATCTGAAGGGCGAGTCCAACCCCGAACGAAACCAGGGCCACGATGGTGGTCTTCAGTTTGTAGATGCGTTGCCGAAGGTTACTGCTCATATTCTGGCGATGATTATGAACTATCGGATCGAATTTGAAAAGTCTTCGTTTTCTTACCTATTCCGTAGCAGCACCAAACTTGACGTCTGGACTACCGAGTCAATCTGGAAGGGTGAGCGCCTCCAGACGCGCAACGGCGAGGTCGGCGGTAGGGAACGGGCCGAGTTCGAACACCAGCCTTGTCAAGGCAGCACTGTCCGCATGACTGAGGCGGTAGCCGTCCGATTCGAGCTCCACTCGCCACGGAGTCTCAACGAGGATGCCCTCGATCTCCTGGGCGACCCAGAAGTGATCGTCCTCTATCCCTCGGACGCGATAGAACCTACTCACGGATCCTTTCAGCCTGCCCTGCGAAGCTGGCCATTTTCAGGTGTGTCGGGTGGTTCCGACACCACAAGAGCGAGTCAGCGGAGAGATGTTCACGTTAGGCTCTCAACCCGTGGTTCCTAGTTTGTGTGACTTGAAGCAATCTGCCCGCGTGTCTTGCGCTTGGCTTCCCATCAATCCGCACTGATCAAGAGTGGGTGTCGCGAGCTTCTCGCCTCGTGGGCGAGAAGCGGTGTTGGAGCGAGCCAGCCTGGGTCACCGAGCTCTTATCCCACTGCCACCAATGCTCCCCAGCCATTAGCGACACGTGTATAAGGGTCGGGACACTCTTCGTCGGCTACTTCGACATCCGACTGGCCGGGTTCAAGCGTGAGAACGGCACAGGCGTGAGCATACGCACTTGACATCCCTCCAAGTCCCTGCGACTGCCCGGACCCTGTAGCAAGGACGTGAACTCGAAGTTCAGCTGGCTCGATTGCATATGCCGCCGGCTGGCCGCCTCTCACCGAGTCCGGATTCAACTCTGATTCTGGAAGGGCGGACAACGAGTAGATAGTGAGGTCTCCGTCAAGGAGCGCTGCTTCCAGTGAGGCGCGGTCGGGCGCTGAAGCCGAAAGAGCTCCTGCAGACCTTTCCGCGATGGTAATAGCGTCCCTGACTTCATGTGCAGCCAGGGCCTCGGGGCCCTGCCAAACACATCCAGACAACGTCAGAAGGCACAGCACAGCGGTGACGCTTAGGGGCCACCTACGGGTTGGATAGCGCTTCATCTTGTCAGTTTCCCCGTCAACAGACCGTTGGCAGTGTCACCGCGTCGGCCACGCTGTTAGGCCCCCCAATTATCGTGACGTTAGTAGCGCCGAGCGATCGAACCCTTGAGAGCACACCGTCGGGAATACAGCCAGGCTGCACCAGGAATAGGGGGCCACCCTTTATTGCCGCCAGGGGGGCACCGGTAAGAGCATCCGCATATGACGCTCCCGTCGCTATGAACACTCTCCTTGCACTGGAGTAGATGTTTTGGTTGGCGGCGAGTGAAGCTGCGTAGCGATCTGATCCACTAACCCGCGTGGTTGGTGCAACGCTCGAAAGCGATGTCACCACACCTCCAGTCACGGAATTCGGCCCGCCCACGACTGTAATCGAAGTCGTGTGGAGTGCACTCAGTGCGGCTGTCGTCGCGGAGTCCGCGGAGTCTCCTTGTCCGTTTACAAGTATGAGCGGAACTTTCAAACCGGACGCCGCCGCACCCGCTGAGATCGCATCGGGGAAATCGACTCCTGTCGCGACGTATGCTTTGGGCGCACTAGTGCCAAACGCGTAGGTGGCTACTTTCCTGGACGCATCGTACCGATCTGTCCCACTTATACGCGTAGTCGGAGCGATGTTTGACAGGGCTGTTCGAACGGTGTCGTTTACAGTGTTCGTTCCTCCCACAAGCACAATCTTTGCCGGATGGAGGCGCCGAATTTCCGTATCAACGACGCTGGGGAGCGAGTTGGATGTGGTGAGGAGCAATGGGCCACCTTGTTTAGCCGCTGCCGGACCTGCACTAAGTGCGTCTGGGAAGCTCTCCCCGCTGGCGACCCACACAACTGGTGCACCTGCGCCGCTGTCGGGGAAGCCCGCTTGTGAGATTGCAACGCTCCCCGAATAGCGATCGGCGCCCGAGATCCGGCTAAAGGTGAAGTTGTGGTCTCCTAGAGCCTTCATCATGACCTCCGCATAGAGATCTGTTCCGATGAGGTTTGGATGGAACGACTGCTGCGATACGGGGCTACCAAAGTTCGGTCCGGCTAGAGGCCAGCTGAAGAGTGAGCCATCGCTTTCCGTCCTTTGGAAGACGACGCCGGTGTTACTCGAGATGCCAGCCGGCGTGCATAGATTCGTACCGGAAAATGTGCCCCGGGGATCTGCGAACGTCACTGGATGGCCTGAGGAGTTCGCATTAGTAGCTGCGGAAGCGAGGCCAGCGTTGAGGTCGTTCGTGACCTGGTTTAGCCATTCTCTATCTCCGTCCTTCACTCCTGCACAAGAAGAGCCGGTCTCGAATAGCCCCGGATAGCCCATCAACAAGATTCGTGCGTTTGGTGCGCGCAATTGGATCTGTTGAAGGATCGTGCCTATGGACGCCGGTATCTGAACATTGGTTCGTTGCGCGGTAGCTACCCCGAGTGGCTGGCTATCCCCGGCGATCGTCGTGTTCTTGCAGAGAAGCGGCAGGGTAGATGCGAGTATGCAGTTCTGAATTACCTTCGCGAACCCTGCATCATTTCCGCCTATCGACAAAGTGACGAGTGTCGTGTTCTCGTCCAAATAGCCCTTATCGATCTGCGTTGGCTCTTGCCATTGCCCCTCATTGGGTTCACCGAGAGCGTTTCGTGGGCCGCCGGCGGGCAGAATATGTTCGGATTCAGCACCGGAACACGCGATGAGATGGTAGTCAAGGGTCGAGTCCAGACTGTCGGCCCGAGCGCCGACAGAAGTTGGAACCGTCCCGATCGACGCCTTCCGGGACCATGCTTCTGAGGACCTATGGCACCCATTTCTGAGTTGAGCGTCGTCCCCATTCGTGTTCGAGTCTAGATAGTAGTTTGCGCCGTCTAGGGATGATGCTCCCTCTCCAGAGGAGAAGGAATCTCCCATTGAAACTACGATGTCGGTTGGCTTGGCAGCTAGGGGCTGAATAGCGATCGCATCCCACGCGATGTCGTCGACTCCAATGCCTTTCCCCGTTACGTTAGACAGCGATACACGGGGCGTTCCATTGAACTGGAATACGCCCAGAGATACCCACACGTTTCCGCCTTGCCGTTGGAGCAGCGAGCGGTTCTTGATCGTCCCGTTCCCCAAGTTCACTGAGTACATCGCGTCCTGCGCCCACGCGCCATGATCAGGTAGATGCACCATGACTCGAGCCCAGCTGTTCAGGCTTTGGCCTAACGTCCACGTCCCCGTGATGTTGAGTGACCCGCCGTGATACGTTTCGGCCGACTGTATCGACCTACTGTGTGCGAAGTAGAAGTGGCTGTCGAATCCCGCGCCCAACTGATGAAGGTCCATCTTTGAGGGGTAGTTGCCCTGGCCGTCGGAGCCGAAAGTGAATCCGAACGACCCGCTGGAGGCCACTGTGTTGGGACAAACCTCTGGTCGTTTGCTAGTCGTTCCATTCGGCAGCTCGTCGATCACGAGACTCCCGGACGGCAGGCCGTTCGTCGTGCAATTGGGCAAGAAGCTTTGAGCATCGGGCTGGTAAGGGTATTCCCCCGGGTCGAATCGGATGAACTCACGACCACAGGCCGAGTCGCAGTCAGCCTTCCATGTCGCATTTCCGTGGTACCAACATTTGAGATCGTACTTGCCTGCAGCGTCGCGGTGTAGGCAGGGACCGGGATCTTCGTCAGGGTCGGCAGGCTGCTGATGCGTGCCGGGCGAGCAGTTGTTGGAAGCCTTGCAGAAGGTGTTGATGGGGGGCTTCACGTTGAACCTGTTCGTAACCCCCTCGTTCCCATCTGTTGCAAGCCATTGAGCTGGCCTGAAGGCACTCACGATGTGGTCGGCGTCTTCGAACAAATCCGTTGAGTGGGCGGCAAATCCCATTACCTTTTCCGGGTAAGGCCAGTACTGCGGGTGCGCCGCGTCACTGGGGCTTCCATCGAGGAACGGAAGACGGCTCTGGTCGTATGCCGGGTTGGCCGGATTATTGAGCCAGCCCACGCCCCAAGGGGTCCCATCACCCTTATTGGCGTAGAAACCGGTGTTGTAGGCCCAAACAGCGAAGAACCAGTTCTCCAAGTACATGGCGTTGCCATCATTGATGGTGAGCCCGGCCTGCTTCGTCTGGTTCCATTTATCTCCAAGCATCTGAATTGTCTTGGAGATGTTCGCTGCGTAGTCGAGCGCGATCGCCCGCTGCTGAGCAGCAGGTAGTGCTGTTTCACCATCACGCTCTCGGCCCGCTAAACGCATACCGTCCGTGATCTGACCAACTCCATACCCGCAGTCGGCTTCCTTGAAGTTCGGGTCCCAGAACGTCTCTTCAGGTCCGAAGCGGTCATTTCCATAGAAGTTGCCGACAAGTGGATTACCGGTCACGCCCGGCGTCGTGTAGACGGATGCCTGCCAGAGGTTTGACTCTTGTGCAAGTACGCCGAGGACAATCTGCGCGGGGATGTTGCCTCCGCCTACGAGAGCTCGCCGGGGAAACATGGTTTGCGGTGAATAGCTCGCCATTCCCAGGCGCTTCCAGTTGGCGTCCCGAAGGAGAGTCAGCTGCCCACTCACGGCTTGATCCACGACCCATTCGACTTGGCGAGGCTTCGGCTGTAACGCCTGATTAGCCGGATCGTTCCGCGGGACTGCGCAAGATCGCTCTGACTCGGAGGGGTTTGTGGGAGACCCTGGTCCGTATGCGCCGAGCGCGTTGAAACCCGCCTCAGGCTCTACCGCTTGCTGCGAAGCGTCGTCTACCCCCAGGTCGATCTTGAACTGCAATTGTGTATTGGTGTCTGGGGTAACACCGTCTAGCTGTATGTCGCCTGCCTCCCCGGATTCGGGAACTGCTCCGGAGGATGCAGCGGGCGAGGACACCGCTGGCGCAAGGAGTAATTGGCCTTCTGAGGACGCCGTTGAGCGTGCCGGGCTTTCGGTAAGTGAGAGGTACTCAGGAAGGCTCTCGGTAGCCGGAGTCGGGCTGCCGGTTGCGAAGATGTGTCCATTTGAAGCTTGTGTCAACGTCACCTTCGTCGGTACTCCGGATGCAAGTGCAACTGGAGTCGTGGTACCTGACGCGTCACTGAGCGAGCTGACAGTTGCTGTTGAATCGTCTTGTGTCACGAAGGCGATTGAGCCTCCCTCCGTCGCGCGAAGGTCATAAGGAACCCCGTCCACCTCGGCGATGGTCGAGACGGTACCTTCCGGAGACAAGGAAACAACGGAGTCGGCCGCGCCGGCGACTATGCCGTTTGTGCTCACGGTGGCGGATGTCAATTGGCCTCTAGCTTCAACTTCTTCGAGCACCGTACCCGTGCTCGGATCGACGACTCGCACCCGGGTCCGCTCGAAGTCCTCTGAAAACGCACTCAGCGCGATCTTTCCGTCGACTCCGCATCCTGGGTTGAAATAGGCGAGGCTATAACCCGACCCGAGGTCTGTTACTGCTCCACTCGTGAGGTTCACGAGCGCTGCGTAGGCTCCTCGGTTAAAGGCCCCTTCGTGGTTGGTGAAGTCGCGCGGTCCGTAGATGACAGCAAGGGTGTGGCCATCTGTAGAGAGACAGGAGTTGCCGATCCAGCGGTCGGTTTCGACCCCTATCGCTCTCAGGGTCGCAACCGTTGACCACGCATATCCATCGCTTTCGCGAGCAGCAAGAATGTGGAACCCAGTGATGTCACCTGACGTTGACCAGGTGACATCGTTGCTGTCGGCCCAATCCTGCCCCAACTTTTCGTCGCGTTCGGATTCAGGGACCACCGGGGCCGGGGGCAGCGAATCAAGCGGTGCGGCAGCCGGCAAGTCAGCGTTTGGGTCCGGGTCGGCCAATGCCGGTTGGGCGCCCATCCCAGCGATTCCAATGACTGTGGCCAACATAAGAATCGCTGCCGGCTTAAACCTCACGTAGGACCCCCAAGAAACGGCCTTCCCCCTGAACGCCACTGAGGACCAAGCTAGTTGAGCGGCATGGGGGCGTAAACAGCTTTGCTATCGGACTCTGAAACCAGCCGTCCCAGCCCGTACTTGTGAATAGCCCAACTGTGCTGGTAAGTGTCGTGCGGCCATCACCTCGGAAGTCCATGTTCGGAGTTGGGGAACTCCCACTTGCCGCTCGCCCGCATGGCAGCACACTCGGCGCGTTCGCCGAGTTTTGATGCGCTCAGCGGTTGGTTGCGATCAAATCGCTTCCCTTTATAATCATTGCGTTGCGCCGATCCCGATAGGCGAGATTCCGAGTCTTTAGGTCAAAGGGCTGAGAATTCGATGCCTCAAGTTAATGAAGGTGCGATCTATGCGACGTCGGCAGACGTGGAGGCCTTCCAAGCATCTGCAAAGCCGATACACACACGGGCCGTTCGTGAGCGCGTTCTCGGCGCGGGAGTCGATCTAGTCGAGTCGATTGGACTCGCGCGGGCCCTTGCAGACTTGCGGCTGGAGAATGTCATTCGCACTGCCGAAGCGCCACGCAGTACCGTCTACAGAATATGGAGGACGAAGGACCAGTATCTGGCTGATCTTCTCGTTGTGATCGCACGGCGGAGCGCCGACAGGCTCAGCGAAATCGGCACCATCGAGCTCCTGCGCGGGTTGGTCAAGACAGAAGCGCTCACGCATCAGGACGGCCTTTCCACGAGGCAGCGTGTAGTCGAAATTTTGCGGCAATCCGCCGAACAGAACTACTACGCGGTCATGGATTCGGTTTCTTGGCAAAATTTCATCTTGTTGTCTGCGGCCTCAGTCGGTTCGTTGCCCAAGCCAGTTGGTCGACGCATCGAACGGGAATTGCTTGAGGGCAGCGCCAAGTTCGTCCGAGAAATGTCGGCATACTACGAACTCTTGGTCCGAAGCCTTGGCTACAAAATGAAGGCAGAGTACAAGAACAACTATGAATTATTCGCCGTACTCTGTGCGTCGATGATCGAAGGGCTAGCCCTACGCCATATAAGTAATCCGTCTGTAACCGACAACTACTTCTCCGGTCCTGCGGCTTCCGATCAAACTTCCGATGACTGGTCGGTGGCTGCGCTAGGACTGCTGGCTCTTTTTGATCAGTTTTTTGTCGAAGGGCCCTATTCGGTGGAATTCCCGCGACAAGGCGAAGCTTCTGGGGCGCATGCGACAACTCACCTATCCGCACGAGAGCTTGAAGTGTTGCGATGCATAGCGAAGGGCCACTCCAATCGAGAAGTCGCTCAACAGCTTGGCATTGCGGAGGGCACCGTAAAAAGGCATGCTAATGCGGTCTACGGAAAGTTGGAGGCTCTTTCTCGAATTGACGCCGTAAATAAAGCGCGTCGATGCGGCTGTCTCTCCTAGTGTCGTGGGTCGAAAACGGTTGCGAGAAAGTTCGGAGTATTGCTCTTCAAGATGCCTACCGTGGGTGACTAGGCGTCATCGACGAGAACGCAAGAGGGTGCGGTTCAAAATCACTGTTTGGCGCGTGTTTCGTTACGCGACTCTTCGCCAGTTGAGACGGTTTCACCGCCACTAAGAAGAGTCCGCAATCTAGCCCGAGCTCGGGAGTATCTTGCGCGGGCAGCTGCGGGCCGAATACCCAGTATGCTCGCGGCCTCTTGCAGAGAAAATCCTTCCCACGCGACGAGCAACACTAAGTCTCTGTCCCCAGGCCTAATGGCGCTCAACGCACTCCTCAACTGCTCGGCAGCCGGGTTTATCTGCTCAGTCGTGGCCGACCAGATGACTAGCTCTTCGCGAAGACGGGCAGTGAGCGACATACGCCGAAGTGCGGTGCGGCGGTGGTTTAGCAGCACTCCGTGTGCAACCCCAAATGCCCAAGCCGCACGTTCATCTTCGTGCGATGGAAGGTCCTTTCGCCGGCGCCACAAGACGAGCAATGTCTCACCAAGGCAATCGCCGGCGTCGTCCAATTGGCTGACACGCCGAGCAAAAAAATTCAGAAGCCGCGGGGCAATCTGCCGAACGAATGGATCGAAATGTAACTCCGTGGACCACGCCCGATCGGTGGTCATTTGAAAATCCGTCCATAGTCGTC
Source organism: Herbiconiux liangxiaofengii (assembly GCF_041927335.1). Classification (NCBI taxonomy): domain Bacteria; kingdom Bacillati; phylum Actinomycetota; class Actinomycetes; order Micrococcales; family Microbacteriaceae; genus Herbiconiux; species Herbiconiux liangxiaofengii. Next base: position 57,378 of record NZ_JBHFHD010000012.1, read on the forward strand.
ACAGGTGCGACCGTAGTACCGAACCATCAAGGCCCTATCACCCGCGGCAGCCGCATCTGCCTGTTGCTGAAGGTAGTCGACGACGCCTCCGCCATCACTTGACGCGATTGCGGGCCAGCGCACAGCTTCTTGGATCTCCGTTGTCGCAAGTTGCAATTCGGCCACGTTCCCGGTCAAGTCCGAATACAGCCAGTACCTATACCAAAGGCAACGGGCACCAGTCTCGAAGAACTGCTGGACAGTGCTGGCTTGCATTTGAGGTTGCGAATCATCACCGCCGAGCCCATCGAGCTGATCAGAAACTGGGTTAATCACGTCGTTCGCTGTCGCACCAGGTGGCAGGTCGATGTAAGAGGGGAATAGCTCCTTAATCGCCTCGGGAGCATCATCAGCGTGAATTGCGATCCATTCGCTATCGTCGCTTACCTCTGACCCCGTGCCCCCGAAAACCCCTGTATGCGCAGTCCATTCTGAGACAGCAGCGGCGCCCAAGGGTACTCCGACCGTGGCCGCGACGATGCTAAGGCCGACTGCAACCTTCCATCGGGGTGACCGGGACTTGCGCGAGGGAAATGACTTCCTCTGGTGACTCACTTCATGCGACCTGGTGTCCGTTACGAGCTGATCAACAGCCTGCGCAACTGAGGCATCGGTAGCCGGGCCTTCCCGCAACCGCTCGAGAAGTCGATCTAGAGGGTCGTATTCGTCGTTGTGTGACTTCATTTGGTTTCCTTCCCCTTGCCCTGTTCATGTCCGCCAGTGAGGGGCATGTGACAGCGAGCGGAAGATCCTTTTCGACGCGTAGTTACTGAGACGGTAGCTGAGGATCACCAATGACAAAATGTGCCCTTCGTTGAATTACCCGATGCCTGGGGCGCTCTTAGGCTGGCCACGTTCAGGGGGGAACTACCGACCCCGACACTTCGACAAGGATCGAGAGGGAGGAACGATGGGAGCAAAGACATCGCAGCTCGAGTTGGAAGCCAGGGGCTTGCAATCGGAGCGCGAGGGCACATTCACGGATGAAGGGAGAAACCCCCGAAATGCCAGGTTGGGTGTGAGCATATTCGCACTGGTCATCGGGGTCTTCGCGATGGTCTTCTCCGCGCCTATCGCCGCGAGCGCGGCCGACTACAGCATCAGCGGGTCTCAGCCCGTCAATTCTCAGCTCCATCCGACCTACTACGGCACTTCTCGATATCACACCTCTGGGTATGGGTCGGTGCGACTCGATTCAGCAAGTCCAGGGACGTGTGGGGGGGCCATGATTTTTGGCGTGTATCAGAACGGAGGACCCGAATCAGGTTGGGCAAGCACGTCATACGTGAGCGGATCCTTCGTCTCGATCCCGTGGGGAGGGGGATACACGATCCCCACGGGCTACTACAACATGAAGGTCGCCAACAACGGTGCCGGTTGTGGATACTCCGACGTCAGCTGGACCGCCACACTTCGGCTTTGAGAAGGGAGCGAGATCATGGGAAAGTCTAATCTGCGTCTTACCGCTGTAGCAGGTGCCTCCGTAGGTGCTTGCCTTCTAGTCGCTGCATTCGCCAGTAACGCGGCGACCGCAAGCATCAAGGTAGGCGACTCTGATCAGGGTCTAGTCTCTGCCAAGATTGCGCCGAACCTCTTCGATTCCGCGGTGGAGGACTTCTCGGAACCGCTGCCGGACGGTGTGTCGTGGCCGAAGGAGCTCCCGGACTATTTGCTCGAAGATGGCGTCCGAATGAGCTCAGATGTTCCGAGCGGGGTGATTTCCGTCTACTGGCTGTGTGCATGGGACAACGCGTATCTGGAGGCCGCCGATCAAGGCGACCTCGACGCGGCTGCCGCCGCGCTCGAGAAAGTCGATCTTTTCTCTAAGCTGCCGTTCTACACACAGCAAACTGAAGATCCAGACGGAGAGTGGCTAAAGGCCGTAGAACTAGCGAAGGGTGGGAATTCGGCTGCGCTGAGAGACTTCTACACGGGTGGATGCGGCTACTTCGCCGCTGAAAACCCGTAGGCGCCGGGGAGTGGGGCGGCTGCTTTGATGGCCGCCGCCTCCTCCCTTGGGGGTGGTAGCGCTCTTACACTGTTGACGCGGCGATCCCTGTCTCGGCTAGAGCGCGCTGAAGGCCTCCCGGGTCGGAATGATGAAGCACTCACTTGTCAGCACAGCGATTTGCGCTACCGGCCTAAACCGTCCCTTCTCGCAGACAAGAGCTGATCGCCGCCAGGTAAATCAGCCTTCTTCGGCGCGGTTCTTCTTGAGGAGCTCGACCAGCTTGGGGATTGCCTGGTCCGACTCCATGGTTTGGAAGTCGACTGCTGAGACGATGTTGAGAAAGTCCAACCGATATTGAGCTTCTTGCGGAATCGGTTTGGAGCGATGCTGGCTTAGCGCAAGTGCGACGTCGGTCCGGGCGATGAGAGCGTCTGTGCTCCAGTGACGTTCGGCCATGTCCGGAGTGTAGAGCTGCAGAGTAAACGGCAAGCGGCAGCGTGCATGGCTCCCTGCGCAATCGTCGAGTTAGTCGAGCCGGCATGTTTCTGAGGTGGCTGACGAGGCCAAGTCCGACCAGGCGACCAGACTGAATTCGGCGGCATGCTTTCGAGCGGAGCTATCTTGATTCGAGAGCGAACTTGAACTGCTTCTTGGTCGCTCGTTCTGTCAGGATCGCGCGGTAATCGCTGACAGGTCGGCCCGCGAATGTCTGTAATTCGGCCGTAGCAACTGACTCGATCTGATTTCGAGGCACATCCGGGAGCTTCTCGACGAGCCGATCGACCACCCCGCGGGTGACCTCTTCGTCACTCTGTTCCTTCGCCATGAAGCGATTCTGGATGCACCGGGTGGCAAACAAGCAGACGGCACGCGCCACTTCGAGCATCCAGGTAGGTATCGCCTGCGGTATGTGCGTTCCGGTTAGAGAAGGGGCGCAGGAATTTGAGTGTGAACCGGATGCGCCTTAGAAGTCAGCAGTCGTTGGATCGCCGTTCGTAGAACTGTTCGCTGCCTTCAGAGCCGCCACCGCGACATCTATCGATTCCACGATCGAGGCGTTCGTGGCGCCGGCCTCAGCTTGGGAGCGAACCCTTTGCAGCCCCTCGGAGGCCACAGCACTGGTGGTCTTTGCCTTCTGTGTGGTCACGAGAAGCAGTGCTCGAGACTGAAGTGCAGCCAGGAAGGTGCCGCCGGCGGAGCCGACAATGAGAGACAGCCCGGCGAGTTTGATCACGTCGTAGGTTGTGCTGGTGATCGATTTGCCTGCGGCGTCGACCGTGATTTTCATGTCAGGTGGGAAGACCCACAGTGCGGCCACCGCGGCGACTGCACCGACAATCACGCTCGCGAAAACGCCCAGATCGATGTGTCGCTTCCCGAGAGCCGTTGGAAGTTCTATGGAGCCAGTGCGCCGGTTGACAGTCAGGAGCAGCTCGTAGACGAGTCCGCCGAATGCACCGAACATTGCCGCCAGGCCAAGCAGCAGAGCGTAGGTGCCGCCGTTATCTGTGAGATGGATCATGGATGCCCCCAACCAGATCTCTCCGACCAATCGGTCGAGTGACGAAAAGGTACCGTCCGTACGGGTCTCGGGGGAACCCCTCATAAGAGGGGGTGGGTCGACCTCGTAGACCCAGTTCCCCGGATTGACGCCTACTTCTGATCCTGTTGGCAGCGAGCATCGTGACGATCACACGGCAGGGATCGCCGGCGCGGCGCTTCAATCGACCAGCCGCACATTCCTCCGCGGCCTTCTGGAGAATTAACCCGCTCGTCACACTGACCGTCACTTGTCGAGCGTCGTTACCTCTACTCTGGTGAAACTCAAAGAAGACTTACGGCCAGTTCGCTGAAGTGGCCGTTTCACGCGGTGGGGGTCGTTGTGATCGATTGCTTGGCAGCTACAGGATTTGACGGTGCAATGGCGATTGCCGCACTCGCCGTGATGCTTCTTGGTGGCGGAGTGGCACTTGCGCTCATTCGAAAAGGACACAAGAGGTCAGCGGCGCTTGGCATCATTCCTCTGCTTCTTGGGGCACTACTCTTGTCGGGCACGCCCACGCCTTCGTATGCCGCCTCATCGCCCGTGAGCCCGTGCCCGACCACGAATTCTCCAACTGCGTCTACCCCGTCGGAAGCGACTTCATCGCCAACACCTCCGGTCAATCTCACGGACACCGATGGCGACGGCCTTCCAGACGACATTGAGGAACGATTCGGATCAGATCCGACGAAGCCGGATACTGATTCAGACGGCCTGACGGACGCCGAGGAACTTCAGGTTGGAACGGACCCCACCGTGCGGGATACGGATGGCGACGGAATTCTGGATCCAGCTGACGATGAAGACGGCGATGCAGTTTCCAACCGCACGGAACTCAGGGATGGAACGCTGCCGGCCACTCCCGACAGCGATAGTGACAAACTCTCCGACGGGGATGAGAAGGCTCGCGGCACCGACCCGCTCAGCACAGACACGGACGCGGATGGCCTTTCCGACGGTGACGAGGTAGCCGTCGGCGCAGACCCGCTGGTTGCCGATTCGGACGGCGACGGTGTGGCGGATGGGGATAGCAGCTTCACGCTGAAAGTGGTGCCGGAGGGGGTACCAGCTGAGCTCGAAGCGACCGGAACCGCAGCGGCCGTGCTGAGCGCGGTCGTCCGAGAGCCGGGCGATGCCGAGTTCGATGATGTTGCTGGTGTGGTTGGGACACCTGTCGAGGTGGTCGCGGATGCGCCTCTTGATTCAGGAACGTTGACGCTGCAATTCGACCCGAGCACAGTTCCGAGTGGAGCGAACCTTGCGGTGATGCACTTCGACGAGGTGACCGGGACCTATGACCAACCCGTCGATCAGGTGATCGATTCCGCTGCCGGAGTCGCGACCGCCACCGCAACAACGTTCTCCCCATTCATCATTGTGGATTTGAACCAGTTCAACGAGATCTGGAAGAACGAAATCGTCGTGCCGCGCGAGGGCGACGGCGGTTCCGTCCAGCCCATCGCGTCGATCTTGGCGATCGACTCGTCCGGGTCGATGAGCAGCAATGACCCGCAAAATTTGCGACTCGACGCGGCGAAAATCTTCGTCGATTCGCTGCTGACCGTCGACAAGGCTAGCGTCGTCGACTTCGACGACTACGCGCGGGTTCTTCAGTCACTCACGACGGACTTTGTTGCGGTGAAGGCGGCGATTGATCTTATTGACTCATCCGGGGGCACCGATATTGGTGCTGCCATGCAGTCTGGACTTGACGAGCTCGACGCGAACGCTGCTTCGGATGACGGGCGTGTGGTGGTTCTCCTCACAGATGGGGACGGCTACTACGACGAAGCACTGACCCAGCGTGCTACTGCCTCCAAAACGACCGTCTACACCGTGGGGCTCGGTTCGTCGACGAACACTGCTCTTCTCCAGGGCATCGCAGACGCGACAGGGGGCAAGTTCTTCCTTGTTGAGAACGCGGACGGCCTGAAAGATGCGTACGACCGCATCGGTGGTGATCTGGGAAAGCCGGACACAGACAAGGACGGTCTGAGCGATGAGGCCGAGACGAATGGCTGGCGCACTCAACGAGGCAATGTCTACAAGACGAGTCCGACGCTCGCCGATACAGACGGTGATGGCCTGTCTGATGGCGAAGAGGCCGGAGCGCTCATCTCTACGAAGATTGGCTACACCGGGATCTCCAGCGCGCTCGTCAGGGACACCGACGGAGACACTGTTCTCGACGCGGATGAGGTCTTCCTCGGAATCAATCCACTTGAGCGCGATTCTGATTTCGACAAGCTGGCGGACAACGTCGAATTGGAGTTCGGTTCCGATCCAACAAGTTCGAACCCAGATCAGGATCTCTATCTCGACAAAGCCGAGTACGACAAGAAGCTCGATCCGCTCAGCTATGACCTGACCACGGGCGAAGCGATCGCGGCAACCTTGGCCGGCTTTGTATACGGAGATTGGTATGGCGGCGCGAAGGGGATCAGTCGACTTACCGACCCTCAGGTCCAATCTCTGGAGTACATTGCGGGCCAGCTTGCGAGCGGAGTTCTCCTCTTCGGTGACGTGCGAGACATCGTGTCGAACGCTATTGATGGTCGGGGCGTTGACGCCCTGATCTCTGCGGTCGGACTTGTCCCGTTCGTCGGTGATGCCGCGAAACTGGGTCGACAGCTCGTGAAATTTACGAAGCTTGGCCCGCTTGCCGGAAAGTCCGCCTTTAGGTTCATTGAGAAGCTGCCGACGAATCAAGTACAGAAAAAGTCACTGAGCGCCGCTGTTTTTGGCAGCGGCGCGAAAGTATTCCCAAAGGCCCTTGAAGGTGGGCCGGCGAATACGACCGTCTACTTTGGCTACATCAACGGAGCGCGGGTATACGCAGGAATAACGAACAACTTCGCGCGGCGCACCTCTCAATGGAGCGCTACATACAAATTGGAGGAAGTAGTTCCAAACCTCGCTTTGACCCGCGGTGAAGCCCGCGCCATCGAGGAGGCTCTAATCGTCCAGGGTGGGGGTTCGTTCCGCAACGTTATTCATAGCATCTCGCCCAACCATGCCTACTACAAAGAGGCGCTCGATTGGGGTCAGGATTGGCTGAGAGTGCACGGAGTAAAAGCGAACTAATCGCCATGATGTGTACAGCGATCGCCGAAAATGATAAGATATCCTCATTATGACAGAGTCCGCACCAGCCTTGTTCAAACAGCTTGAACCCTCGCGAAAGAGGCCGAAAGCAGGAGACATCTTCGTGATGCAAACCGACAGAGGGTACATCGCGGGGCGGGTCATCCGGTCAGATGCGCGGTTCTCTCGCAATGCTCCTGGTGTGAACCTGATCTACGTTTTCAGTCATATTTTCGACTCCACTGATGACGTCCTGCGAGCTGACCTGAGTCAGGTGGAGCTGCTGCTCCCGCCAATTCTTACGAACAATCAAGGGTGGCTTCGGGGGTACTTTAAGACGCTGACAAACGTTCCTCTAAGGGCTGAGGAGGCAAGCGTACGTCACGCGTTCATGCACAGGAGCACTGGAACGTTCTGGGACGAAGACCTAAATGAGCTACCGTCCGCGGTAGGGCCCGTCGGAGACTATGCATTAGATAGCCATCTCACGATCGAAGACTCGGTTTCTAGAGCCTTAGAGGTAGGTTCCGCAAACTAGCGTCGTTGACAGAACCCCACGCGACGCACTACCGAGCGGATAAGGCTGTGAGAGTTGCGCGGGTTAGATATCTCCAGCTACCTGAGCGGATCAATTCCAGAGCAACCTCGGATCGTCAGCACGGCGAGAATTGGCCACTACCGAGCGTCGTCCGCAGTCCACGCGTCTGGGTCGGGATCGAGCGCCCGGAAAATGCCTTCGATCTGCGGGTCATTGATGCCTAGAGCTCTCAGGCTCTCGATTCGGTGTCGAGCGAATCCGGTATGCCACTGCGAGGGGTCGGTGCCGTATTCGGCGAGGAATGCGTCTATAGCCTCGCGACGGTAGTAAAGTCGGCCGCGTCGCTTCTCGGCCGCCGGCCCGACTCCGACAGCACGAAAGGCGTGGAGAAACCTGGGCTCTACGGGCAACCCTATTCTTCGGCCGATGTACGCGGCCGCTTCGCGGGAGTTCATGTCTTCGGGTGTAATCAGCCCCATTACGCGATAGTAGTCACCGATCGCGTTCTCCGAATCGCGGTTTTGAAATAGTGGAGACGCCCGGGAACCAACCGAGACTAAGCACCGCTAGCGAGATCAATCTGTAAGTCGGGCGACTCAATTTTGACCGAGAACGTGGAATGCGCCGGATCGCCTTCGAATTCGTCGAGTACAACGAATTCCGCGCTCCTCGACGTCGCGCACCCAGAGGTACCCGTTGGTCACGAGCGATCCTTGGATCTCCGAACAAACGGCGACGATCATCCGAATTGAATTAGCGGCGGAGCAGCCTCCAAGAACTCAAAGTTCTCAAGAGGAGCTCCGCCGCATCACATCTGTCAGCCTCGGCTATTCCACCACGACTCGAATGTCTGTCACCGCATCGTCGGATCTGAAGTACAGCAGGGCGTTCACTGCAGCACTGAAGTAGTCCTCGAACCGTAGCTCGGTTCTGTGCCAGCCCAGCCGATCGGCGAGACGTATCTCTGAGCGCAGCACCATCGGTCGCAGGATCAGATTCGACAGATCGGCGGGGACATCCCGCTCGGAGGCCCCTGCAGGCGCCCCGAGAATGATGACATCGCCAACCAGCTCATCGACTTCTCGAGCGATGGGATCGAGCAACCACCAAAGAGCGGTGGCTCTCCGGTTGAAAGGCAAGCCGCGCAGCTTGCCTTCCTCGTTCGCGAAGATGGTCAACTTGGCCTTCTCGAGCCGGATCGGTTCGATGAACCCTCCGACCGCGGCCTGATACTGCGAGAGGCCCTCGAACGTTTGCTCGAACGGTGGGTTGAGCTCGTCGCTCGGGATGACGATTGCTTTTGGCATAGTGCTTCACTCCTTCATGGGGGTTATCTCCAGCCGGGCGGCGGGAGATTGACCCTCACGAAGACGCACTGATGTTTGCGCGACGAGGCAGCCTCCGAGAACTCGCGGTTCTCAGGAAGCGCCTCGCCGCTGCATTGCTACTCGCCCTCCTTCTTTGCCGCGCGACCTGCAGCCGGAGTGGCGGTCTGCCGGCCGGCACCGGCCTTAGGCGCATCGAAGATGGCAGAGATCGCATTGCGCTTGGTGGTGGCCTCGCGCTCGATTTCTGCGCGCACCTGTTCGGCACGCTGCTGCACCTTCGGATCGGCTTTGCTGGCCGCGATCCATGCCTCGATCGAGAGGCGGATCTCTTCGGTGACCGTGCGGTCGTTGAGTTGGGCGAGGATGTCGAGTTGCGCCCGCACGTCCTCGCCCAGGCGGACGGCCAGAGTTTTCATCTGGCCGTAGCCGGCGGGGGAGTAGCTGTCTGGTGTTGCTTCGCTCATGGTGAGCATCCCTTCCTTGACGGATGCGGCCGGCGAACTCTGAATGAGTTCCCCTCTGGGAGCCGCAAGCCATCAAGGAAGGCGCAGATGTGAAAGCTAGCGAGACAACGTGCCGAGCGCTGGAGGGTGCTCAAGGCACGCTCTGATTGAAGCTCGATTAGGGTAACGCGTCAACCGTCTGCTCGCTCCGAAGCGATAGCGAGAAGAGGGCGCCCGCTTCGAAGTCCGTTCAGATCCGCACGCACGGGCCGCCGGTGCGCAACAGCTCGTCCGGACACCGACAGCTCGCGCCCCCCCGGTCGCCGTGAAGATCGCTGCTGAGCAATCGAAGATCGGTATCGTCAGTTATAAGTTGCTCAACACAGGGGATAGGGGAGTTGACGCATATAGCTTGGGGGAGAAACCAGGCGCCATCTTCGCTGCGTCATTCGCGCGGTCTGCAAGTGTCGGATCGGCGACCATGACTGGAATTCCGCTGTCAGTTATCTACCCGCGGAAAGTCTTCTGAGTCGGCTAACACAGACGTCGCAAGCCTCATCATCTCAACTACTGAGGGCGCCACGATCGCTAGCAAGTGTGAGCGGTTTACATCATCGATCTCAAACCCGCAGTTGGCGGCATCCACTAGAGGATGTAGCACGTCAATTTGGGCGCGACTCGCTGCGAAGACCACGATCGGGTAGTTAGCCCAAGGCGCGTATTCCTGGTGGTGGCTTCGACAGCTCGCGGAAGTGACAATGCCAACAGCGTTGAGGGCATAGACGAGGCCGGCGACCCCAAGTTCAAGTCCGTTCACTCCATACCAGTTGTTCTCAACGATGAATGTCGGAGCTTCATCACTCGGAACGTCGGGAACTTCGAACTCAATGTCGGCGGCAAGATCGTCGAACTCTCGTTCTGTCGTTGAATGCAGGTCAACGTGCCTGATTGCCGATGCTTCTGCATCGATGACAGCATGAGCCTCAGACAGGTCGGTGCGGATCAGTTCGGTGTTCTGGAAATCCCCCGGGGCGCCTTCCTCATCAAGTTCCTCGGCGGTAGGCGTCCAGAATGAGGCGCTCTGTGGAACAGCAGAATCGATAGAAACCGCATAAGTAGGGATCATTACAGCAGTATGACCTCGGCGGGTGACGTCAGCCGACGAGAAGCAGTTCTGATGCGGGTATTGGCATGCTAATTTCGTCGGGGGCAGGGCCGGTGGCTTCGGACACTTCTATGGACGGGATCAGTGCTGTTGCAATCTCACGCATCAATGCGGGAGGAACAGCATTGCCAATCATGGTCGACAGATTTGCGCGTTTGGTCACGACAGAGAAGTCGAAGTAGTCCGGGAAACCTTGAATCCGTGCCGCCTCGTGTGCTGTAAGGGCGCGTCTCTGGGTGGGGTGCATGTACCGCCCCTGGCCGATACTTCCGAACCCACTTGTTATGGTCTGGGCGGGCTCCGTCCACTTAAGTCGTCCGTACATAGATTTGTAGCTGTGATCGTTTTGGTGGCAGTCAGGACGCTCCGAATTGGGCAGGTCGTAGAGCTTCTTGTCGAGTAGGTACTGCATGCGCTTCTTGTTGGTTTCACTGGCGACGGGCTCTACGTCGTAACCCTTCCGGCTAGCGAGGTTCTCAAGATCTTTAATTGCCCATTCGAGGTTGTGCGTGCCGTCTGGGACCTTTGCGACGAGCGCATCGAGCACCGCTTTCGGATCTACCGCCGTAATGCGGGAAGCAAGGAGTACGTGCCGCTTCCGCTTCTGGGCTACGCCAAGCGCGTGGAAGCTGATCGTGGCGGCTTCGACTTTGTAGCCGATTAGTCGCAGATGATCGACGGTCGTCTGCACGACACCCGCCGTGTCATATCGAACACTCGGCACGTTCTCAATGAGCACGAACTTCGGATTGAGCACCTCTGCCGCCCGAGCCATCCTGGCGTACAACTCATTCTTCGGGTCGTTGCGCCGGGTCTTATTGTTGAGGTTACTGTGCCCTTGGCACGGTGGTCCACCGAGCAAGAAGTCTGTTGACCCAACGAGCCTAAGTGTCTCAGCTTCCGCGACCGTGACCTCCGCGCCCAGCTTTCCGTCGAAATAGGCCTCGACGGAATCGGTAACCACGTGTGCATCCTCGAAGTTCGCTCCGTAGACGTCAGTCGCGGCCTTCTCGAAGTCGAGAGCCAGCCGTACGTCGAGCCCTCGTCCCGCAGCCTTCGCTGCTTGGCCCACGCCGAGGGTGAGCCCTCCGCAACCCGCGAAAAGGTCTACAACCTGGACTTTTGAGGCGCCCGAGGCGAAATCGGGGCGGTCGGTTCGGCGCAGGGAGGCCACTTCGGAGGGGGTGTGAGTCAAGGGCGGCACCCCTCCAACTGTAGACGGATTCAGCCAAAAACTCGAGCCGGGGAACCGACAGGTGAGAACCCCGGCATGTTGGGGATTAGACAGCTCCGAGCGCTCACTCTGGTCGAAGATGGCCCAGCAACGCCTTTAGCTCAGTTTCCGTGAATGCAGGTGCGGCGGTATCAATCGTGACCCTCGAAAGCCGTGCCAGCGTCGGATCCCTGAGCACCTCGTTCATTGCCTCCACCTTCTGTTGGAGGGCGCGATCAATCCGTTCGTCAATAGTGTCCAGGGATGAGAGCACCGTGACCTTGGCGGTGGTGCCTGGTTGCATGCCAACTCTGTGGGTGCGGTCCATCGCCTGTAAGAAGAGGCCGGCGTTGAAGGTGCGGTCAACGTGCAGCTGGGCCTGACTGACCTTATGAAGGCTGATGCCTTCCCCCAGTGTCTGAGGGGTCGCAATGAGTACGGTGCAGGCCGAGTCCTCGCGGAAGCGGCGCAGTTCCCGCTCGCGGTCAGTGTGTGCGCCGGGATCTGATCGTGGTGTTGCTCCTGTGACCACCGCAGTTCCGTACGGCTTGAGGAGCCGCTCCAACTCACGCACATTCCCGATGAAGTTCGTCCACACAAGCAGCTTGGTTCCGGCATTTGCGTGGTCAACAGCGTGCCGAGCGGCCGCGAGCAATTTTGCGGGTCGCGAGGCCGACGCGAGGTCGTCGAGGAGCGACGCCACGGTCGAGTCGATCGGTAACTCCTCAGGCCAGCGCAGGGCGTTCTTCTCCGGTGAGGCGGACAACAACATCGGGTTGGATGCACAAGCAATAAGACGGAGGATCGCCTTCGCTGCCAACTCTGGATGCGATGCAAGCGCTGCCGGGTCGCTCAGCAGTCCCTCCGCGACGGCTTCGTAAACTCGCATGTGGGCATCGTCGAGGCGGACTGGCTCGAGAACGACCTCAGCGTCTTCCAGTTCCAGGTCGTCCTTTGTGATCCGTACCCAGCTCCGATCTGCGTGGGGAGTGTGAGGACTTGCGAGGCGTGATCCCTGACCAGGCCACGCCAGGTCCAGCACGGCAGAAAGGTCATCCGGGCCGTTCGGCATGGGAGTGCCTGTAAGCACCAGCCGCGCATCCGCGAGGCTTGCTAAGTCGAGTGCTCCTCGTCCGTGCAGACCGTTAGCGCCACGCTTGGCGCGATGGGCCTCGTCGAAAACGACGAGGAAGCGGTGACCGTGCGCCCACCCGTCGATGACCGCGCGCACTCCGCCCATCGCCGCACGCTCGTAGTTCAGCACGACCACCTCGGTGTTCCTGCGTGGAGCAACCGCAGCGAGCTCTATAGATGGGCTTGCTCCAAGCATGAAGCAATCTCGCGCTTCCTCCGACCATGCTTCGTAAGCGCTCTGAGGCGAAATGACCAGCATGCGGTCGACGCGTCCAGCGGCACGCAGGAGTGCATAGACGGCGTAGGTCATCGTGGTCTTGCCGCTGCCGGGGACCGAGAAGTTTCCACCACCGCCCGCCGCATGCAGCCGAGCGACTGCGGTGCGCTGGGCAGGGAGGAGGCGCCGGGCAAACCCGGCGCCGGTCAGTTCCGCATCCAGCGTATCCAGATCGAACACGGTCTCCTCCGCGAGAAGGCTGTCGACCGCCGCTTTGATCGAAGAGGCGCGGGCGACCGAGCGCTGCGCTTCGTGACTCCACGTCCAGGACCACCGACCTGCCGGCCAGGGACGCCCCAGGATCTCGTCAAGTTCGCAGCTCTGGTCGGTGTTAACCGTCAGCTCGCGCTCACCGCTCGTCACCGCCCCGGCGTGCATCTGCAGATCCTGCTCTAACGCCCTCCAGGCCGAGCGGGACATCCCCGCGGGGGCAACGACGATCAGGTCGTTGCCCCGGCGGTATACCTCTCCACCGTTGGGTGACGAGGTGGTGTAGTCGTCGGTCACCGGGCAGCCCGGCTCGCCGCACGGGCGTAGGCCTTACCGACCTGGAAGAAGTCGACCAGGGACTGGATAACCGGCAGGATCTCGTCGACAACCGTCTCGTTGATCCCGATCTCTTCGTACACGGGGTCACCCCAGAGGTCCGGGGCGTATCCCTCGTCTTCCGTTGTATCTTCGTCCGGCTGCGTCAGTCCGAGGAGAGTTCCGGGGAGAATCGTGCGGAGCACCTCTGCATCCTGGCTGTTCTTGGCGATAGCGTCGACGAGAACCTGAACGAGGCGTGCGAACTCGGTCTGGGGGTTGTCAGGCGCAGTGCGGTCGTCACCGAGCCAGCGCTTGCGGAGATAGAAGTCGGTCAGGTCGACCTTCTCCTCGCGGTCGATCGGAATCGTCGGCTGCGCTGTGGTGATTAGCGCCGCGACGGCGTCCTGCAGCTCATCGATGCCCGCCTCGAACTGGGCCATCTTGCGGAGAAGAAGGCTGGGATCGGTGGCGCTGACCTGGGTCACCTGACCACCTGCGCCGAGTCCAGTGCGCGAAAGAGCCTCACGATTGGCGATGAGACCGGGGTTGGTCATCAGGGCCACACCGCCCAAAGCGGCGATTGCGCGCTGGGCGGGTCCGGACTGCTCCGGATCGTCTGCTGACGCGTTCGTAGCCCGCTCGGCGCGCGCCTGGTCAGCAAGCTCATCCAGGGGGGTGCTCAGGAGCGAAGGCCAGGTCACGGCACCAGGGTGCTCGCTGGTCTTCCAGAACCACGGGTGGCGGAAGGTCCCGAACAGCGCAGCCTGGAGAGTGCCCTCCCAGCCGGAGCCGTGCAGCCCGAGTGCTGCGATAGCCTGCGCCGCCGCCACCTTCGCGCGGTCGTCGGAGTGCACCCGCGTGCTGTTGAGCCGCAGGTGGTGGTTGACGATCTCAAGTGAGTCCGCCTTCGTCGCGGACTTCACGGTCGCGGGCAACGCCCCCTGAGCCGTGATGGTAGCCAACAGTTTTGTCACCGTCGAGAGGAGGTTGCCCGGGAGGCCATCGCTTGTCATAGCCGGACCGTTCCACTCCGCCAAGGTCTCGCCTAACCATTCCGAGCGCTCCTCGGTGCGGACGCGGTCATCCGTCTCAAGCTCATCGATCGCACCGATCGCGATCAGCCCAAGCACATCAGCGCCCTTCCACTGCTCCTTCGACTTTCCAGGCATGTGGTAGCCACGGATCAGCTCCTGGATGGTGTCCGAGACGGGGTTACGCAGGCCGGCCGTCACCACGGGGTCCGGGTTGACAGAAATGATGAGGTTGATCTCCATCGTGCGCAGCAACTGGAAGGCTACGGCCGCGGGCGTAGTAGCGGCGATCGTCTTGACCCATCCTTCGACGTCATTGCCCGGGAAGTAGGCGTTTGCAGCGGTCGACGGAAACTTGAGCGCCTCGGGCAGCACACGCAGGTCTTCAGGCGTCATATCGCGGAGGCGTGACGGGTCAGCGCGGAGCCAACGGTCGGTTGCGATGTTCCCAACGGTACGATTCGCGATGACGTCCATCGCGAGCAGCGCCGAGAAGAGTCGCTGGGCTCCTTCGGCCGCCTGCGCCACCCATGCCGAGTCGTCGCCAGAAACGAGATGGGTCAGGACGACGTCGGGCGGGTCCAATACACCGAACTGAACGATACTGTCGATCCGGTCCTTCTTGACGCCCTCAGCACTGGTGTAGTTGGCGAGCCCGAGCAAGCGGCGCTGCGCCGACACAATCTCGACCACAGTCTCGGCGCTATCGACCCGCATTACAGGCAACGCGAGTCCCGGGTGGTCTTCAGCCGCGGTGACGAGCCGAGCCGCACCGCCGCGCAGTTCGCCGCCCATGCGACGCAGCGCACGCCCGTTGAGCAGCCAAGGGAAGAGGAGCGGGGTGTTGACGACCAGGCGAACCTGTCGCAGGGTGCCATGCTCGGTGCGCTTTATCTGAATCGCACCAAGCGCAGCCATGTTCCGGTCGTCGTCAGCGTTGAGCGCCTCGACCTGCCGTAGGATGCCGAGGTCAACATCTTCAGGAGCGATGCCGTGCTCGACCGAGAATACGTCACGGAACCGGGCGCCGAAGCGGCTCAGCGGAGCACCGTCAGCTTCGTTGGGACGGTTAGCCTCCGGGCGAAACGCGACGGGCAGGAGTTTGCGTCCTTCAAGCCGCGAGGCCTGGGGCGCGAGATCCGCGTCGCCGAGAGGGCGAAGTGTTCCTGCCCCCGTCTTGGGGTTGGACTTGCTGTTACGTGCCACGGTCGGACCTCCAGGTCCATTCGGGCCCATGCTGGTCGACTGTCGGAAGACACGCTTAACGCGAAAACTTCCTCCATCCGAACCGGAACCAGATGTCTCGGGCACTTTTACGGCCTCATGTCGCCGCTCAAGAACCCGCTGTGACTTGGTACGGCACGAGCAGGGATTGATATGTAGCGCTGAGCCTAGCAGAGGCCACGGACGTAACGAAGGCTGGTGTTGCACCGATCTCGTCGGCGTAGCGTCAAGCCATGGACAAGAGCGAGTCATGGGCCACGTCTCCAGGTGTCGCGAAGTCGATGCGCGGGAATCGTCGTCGGGATACCTCACTTGAGCTACTCGTCCGAAGGGCGCTGCATGCTAAAGGGTTCCGCTATCGAGTCGACTACGCGCCGCTAAAGGAGCTTCGGTCTCGCGCAGATATTGTCTTTACTCGCGCAGGGGTGGCGGTATACCTCGACGGATGCTTCTGGCACGGCTGCCCAATCCACGGCACCACACCTGTCGCGAACGCTGACTACTGGATCCCAAAGTTAGAGCGAAACAAGGAGCGGGATGCCTACGCAACAAGGATCCTCGCTGAGGGTGGATGGACCGTGCTTCGGTTCTGGGAGCATGAGGATCCAGCGGAAGTTGTGAAACACATTGCTACAGTGCTTCAAGCGATTCCGTCGGGGGCCCAGCATCGCGCAGAATCTTAAGGCTTGTCAGCACGCCGTGACCCGGACCTGAATTCGCTCAAATCTAAGGAGTCGAAAATGTCGGGTCACCGGAGGTTGACGCGAGACAGATTCCTCCGAGCGCGGCCACGATTAGACCGGTCCAAGCAACACTTCTGAAATCGGTTGCGGTTTGATCGTCTCACCCTGTCGTCACACAATGGTCAAGAGCTGGTCTGCGTCGGTTGGTGCTTCGAGCACCCACTCCGGCGCTAGCGCGCGGAGATCTTGCTCAGATGCAAAGCCCCATAGGGCGGCAACTTCATGTACGCCAGCCCCGCGAGCGGCCTCGATATCCTTGGGCTGGTCTCCAATGTAGAAGGCACGGTCGGCGGCTACGTTCCACTTGGTAAGAAGCCTCGTGATCGCCGACGACTTGTCTTTCCCACCTTCGCTGTACGTGATGAACTCCGAAAAGAGCTCGCGAACTGCCTGCGGAATCATCCGATCCGCGCGCGAACTACTTTGGCTTGTGATCGCACCGACACGCCAGCCTTCGTCCAGCAGCCTAACGATCACGGATACGACCTCATCGAATACCGTCGTTTCACCTAAGTGCTTGAGCCAGGCGGCTTGGTACTCGTTTCTGTACACGGCGTAGTAGTTCGTTACACCAAGTGCTCGGAGCTTCTCCGGCGGGCTCCCAAACGCCTGCACCTCGTTGAGCTCAACCGGTCGACCTAGATGTCTAGTCGCTACCTCTGCGATCGCGGAACGCTCTGTAGTCATCGTTGAGACCACGACCCCGTCTAGGTCGAACAGCGCGGCCTTTGGCTCTGCACTTGGGCTATGCACGAGCTCGTCCATATTGAAGAATGTGCCCTGAACCTGCTTCTCGCCCCATAGTTCCCCCATCTTTCGTTCAACCGCGTCTGTGACTTGGTCAAAGTGTTCCACCACAACAGCACCCCGCTTTACGAGCTTGTGGGCCCATTCCGCATTATCAGTCTTCAGGTTTCGGCTAAGAATGAAGACAGGACGATCGTGCTTGAAGGAGAAATCGGCCTGGATGATTGACCCGCAACCTTCCTTACCTTCGATAATCACCGTACCGAGGGCTAGGGTGCACATTGCTTCATTTCGGGCGGGGAAGGTCCAACGCTGCGGGCTGACCCCTAAGGCAAACTGTGAGATAACCGCGCCGTGCATTGGGATAGCGCCGTATAGTTCGCGATTCTCCGCAGGGTATGCAAAGTCCAGACCATGACCGACCACAGCGTAGGTGCGCCCGGGAGGATCCATAAGAGCAGCGCGGTGTGATGCGCCGTCGATGCCCTTAGCTAGGCCGCTCACAACGTCAATGTTGTTGTCTACGCAAAGCCGAGCGAATCTGCCGGCAGCGTCGATGCCCTGATCCGTGGGGTCGACTCGGCCCACTAACGCAAGTGCTCGCGTTGTCAGCTGATCTATATCTCCCTTAAAGAACAGGACAGGAGGCCTAGCAGCCCATCGGCCAAGGTTCGAAGGATATGAATCGTCATTCCAAAGCTTAAAGTCGCCCCCGAGGGCTCGTGTTTGCTCGATCTGCCGCAAATAGACAGCCTGATCGAGAAAGCGCAGGTGCTCCACGACCTTGTCGGAGGTCTTCGCGTCTGCGATCAAGTACTCGATCGCGTCTTGCGGGTCGGGCCATCGAGAAAGAACGTCCAGAACGCGCTTTGGACCGAAACTGGGCGCGTCGAGCAGGCCTAAGACACGTGCGGCAGCAAGATCACGCGCAAACGGCGCAGTCACGGAATTCCCATCCTCTCGCCTCCGCCTCACCAAAAATCTGTTCGGCGTTACCATACGTGTTACTTCTCTGTAGTTGTCGACCGAGAACGACCCCTACCACTCGTGCCGCACCAGCCGCCTTGAGGGCTGCGGCTGCGCTTCCCATTGAAGCTCCCGAGGTCCACAAGTCATCCAACAGCAATATGTTCCGTCCCTGAACATTCGCGCGGACGCGGTATGCATCTGGCTCGATCAAAGTGTTATTAGCACCTGGACGAGGCCGTGGTACTTCGTGGACTCTACCAACGACCCCGGACATCCACGGGTACTCGTCTTCGAACCCCACGATGGCGGACACGAGCTGCTCAATGTGATCGAACGTCCGCACTTGGTTATCTGAGGGCACCCACGTGAAGATCGGGTCTGGGCCAACTTCCCTCTCAATGCAGTTGCCGTGACGCTCAAACCCTTCTGCGAGCAACGAAGCCAACGGACCTAAGGTCCATCCTTGATTCGCAAAGTCTTTGTAAGTCTTCACTAAGCCTTCAAGTCCGTTGTCGAGAGAATATGAGAACGGAATGAGTGCGTTCAGATGGTCCTTGATTTGCGAACAGTTGTAGCACCGCACATACCCCCCCGTGGCGCCGCCGCAAAAAGCACATGACCCGGCGACAGTCGGAGCGAAGTCGTGGAGAATATCCTCTCGCTGAAGCCAGTTGATCCACGCATCAGTGTCAGTAGGAAGGGGGCCTTGCGGGCGGGGATAGCGGCGGTACAGAGGTGGCATCGGGCCCTCAACTTGAGATGGGTATGAATTGCTTGAGTATCTCGCACGATCGACACTTGTTGGAAGCCCCCCAAAATGGCTGGCCGTTAGCTCAATGCTCGGGTAATGGAGAGGAAGCCTGATCCTGCTCTGCCGCCAGCTACGATGCGTCTCGTCGTGTCTGAAGGTGGCTCGAACCCTCCACCCGCGGAAGAAGCGTCCGAAGCCCGCCATGCAAAGACCCGAAGAGCCCGAAGCCTGGGATGAACGGCGACGTCATGAGTCCGTGTCAAACGCAGTCCAGACCCCCGATCTGAAAGCATTGGCCCAATTCCTTGCGATGTCTGCTCGCAGAGAGGCTGATAGTTGGGATGATCAGAAGGCCGCCTAATGCGAGCCGTTAGGCCCGAGGTAAGTTCTTCCGCATTCGCATCGTTACTCCGGCTCGTGTCAGCGTCCGAAGTGTCGTGGACTGTGTAAGCCCCAGCCGGTCTGCGACTTTCTGCACGGACAAACCGGATTCGTAAAGCCGGCGTGCTTCGTCCCGGACCTCGTCTTCCACGCCGTGTCGACGCACCCGCCCGCCCGCGGTGCGAACGAGACGCAGCACGGTGGAGCTGCCAATATTGAACTCATTGGCAAGCGTCTGAGCAGGTGCGCCGGCCTCGTACTTCGCCACCAACTCACTGACACGTTCTGCACCGAGGCGACGAGCGGCGTCATGGATCTTTGGCGTTGTGACAGGGCGAACATTTTCTGAGCTGCTAACCAGACAAAACAGGGCGTTGAGCTCTTCGAGCGTTTTCTCGCCGGCCTCTGGCGAAGCAAACCGATTCAACGCTGCAGCCAGGTGCTCGAGCGAAGTGTTCGAGTAGTCCGTAACCTGGCCAGCAAGCGAAGGCCCGGTTCTCCGGGCTTTTTTTGTGCCGACGAATGGGTCGAGATGGATGACTCTCGATAGATTCACGGTTTATTTGGGAGCCAGTGCTGACGTTGCGCTTCGCATGTCGCTCACGATTCGATCGCTGTCGATGTAGATGCTGCGCGTGATCTGATCGCTAGAGTGGCCGAGCACCTCAGTGGCCAAGGCCACTCCGCTCCTTAGCTATCTCGGTCCCGGCGGTCTTTCTCAACGCATGTGAGGTACCCCACGCCAGGTCGGTGCCATCGAGTCTGGCCCGCAGCGTGCGCATCAGGTTTTGCTGCAGGCTTGGTCGACCTGTTTTGGTCTCCCAGAGAAGACCGCTCGAAGTCGTTGCCACGCGCCTGAGCAGAATGTCGGATATCCAATCTGCCACGTCGAAGGTCCTCGATCGTCCGCTCTTCGTCTTCTCTTGACGGACGGTACCCACTCCCGGTTTGGTGATGATCGTGCCCGAGACGCATACCCGGAGGGCGCCGTCTCGACGAGTCGGAAGGTCAGGTGCTCGGAGGGCCAGTGTCTCCGAAATTCGTGTTCCGATTCCCAACATGGCGCCTCGACCACGATGGGGACGACGCCCAGCTATTACACGCGCACCCCCGGTGGAGAGGTGCTCTCTCACAGAAGCGGCGCTGTGCGCCAGTACGTCGTCACTGACGCTCTCGGGTCGGTCATCGGATGCGTTATACCTGCGGGTACCGGGTCGGGTCTGGCGGCAGCGAGTTGTATAAGCTCGGCGCGCGATACTACGACCCGGCGATCGGGCGATTCACTCAAATGGATCCCAGCGGGCAGGAAAGCAACCCTTACGGTTATGCAGGCTGTAGCCCAATCAATTCATTGACCCGACTGGGCTAGATGCGTTTTGCGTAATTGGAGTGCTAGCCGGGGCCTCGCGGCAGCAGCCTATGTCGTGGCGGAGATAGTCGATATTGGTGCGTCGCTTGCCGCCTTAACCTTTACTGGGGGAGCATCAGTTACAGCAGGAGCTGCACTGGCTCTCGGGCTCAGCGTCGAGGCTGCCGCGGCCATTGGCCTCGCTGGATACTCACTCAGCGAGGATTTCGATGAATAGCTACATCGTAGGGAGTTAGCAGTGTGGCCTGTCCCTGACAACTCCGGCCTAGTGGCTGCGCGTTCAGTTGAACTTCCCCTCGCCGTCGACCAGGTCATCGCCGTAGTTTCGCGCGCAACAAAAGCGCAACATCGATTCATTCTTCAATCAATTGACGAAGAAGGGGCGGTGTTTCTTCGGCGCACGAACCTAGCATTTAGGGCGGAGAGAATTACTTTGACCTTTATGGCTCGAGCGCACGGCGTCACAGCGATCGAGGGCTCCGCCCGATCACTCGATTCGTTGCCGGGTACTGATTTCGGAAGAGGCGCCAAGAACCTCAATGTTCTTCTCACCGGCATAAGGGAGGCGGCGGATGAAGTCACCGATGCCTAGCCGAGCATCGAGTGGCCGGTTAGTTCGGGATTCGCTACTACTCGTCCTCTCGCTAGGCCTCATCGCGGTAGGAGTAGCTGGGCTCTCCGCGAACCAGGTGGCCGGTACCGCCGCGATAGTCGCGGGAGCAGTCACAACTCCCGTGTGGATCATGCTGCTCGTTCTGCATGCTCGCAGTAGAAGTCCCAGCTAAACGAAACCGGATTGCATCATCGGTCGGCGATCGCCTACGTGGTGGACGGAATCGTCATAGCCTTCTCTCACAACGATGAGCCGATGGCTCGCGAAAGTGATGGCTCCGTCCTCCCCCCTCCCCCGGTGAGCCGTCGATGGGCGTCTACCGCTAGTGCATGTTCGTGTTGGGTCGAGACGTTATAAGAGGACAAAGAAGGGTTCAGGATGTCGCCCTCCGTCGCTTCGGTCAGCGTCGCCGCTCGTCGTCGGTGCCAAACCCGGTGCGGGCCTGGCGTTCGGCCAGGGTCTCGAGTTCGTGGAAGAACGTGATCGTCCACCCGGCCGGCCCCTCGATCCGGGCGTTGATGGTTCGGAAGGGTGTCGGTGTGGGGGGAGCGATCACGCGCGCCCCGGCATCCTGAGCTGCACCGACCGCTCGGGGGGTGTCGACCACCTCGAGCGCCAGTCGGAGCGACGGCGCGGTACTAGGGGGAGCGTTCTCGATCGTGTCGATGGCCCGGATGTGAGTGGGCGTCGCCAGTTCGATCGTGGCGATGCCGGCGTGCAGGATCGCGACTCGGTCGTCGCCCTCGGTGGCGAACGCCGGCTGCTCGGGCATGCCCAGGACGTCTCTGTAGAAGCGCACGGCCTCATCGAAGTCGTCGGTCTCGATGATCAGGCGGAGCTGGGTGGGTGGTGGCAGTGTCGTCATGGTTCTCAGGCTGCCTCCTCACATGCGTGTCAGGTGCAACCCCGAACTCGAATCGGAGGCGCCGAAGAGCCTCCAGTTCGGCCTCGATCGAGCGCTTCTCGCTCTCGAGGCGCTCCGCTGCCGCGTCGAAGGCTGACGCGAGCTGCGACTCGTCGCCCTGGCCCGCCGTCAGAGCCGGGAGGAGCTCGCGGATCACCGAACTGCAGAATCCCGCTCCGAAGAGATCCCGGATGCGCGCGACCACCCGCACGTCGTCAGGCGAGTACACGCGCTGACCGTTGGCCGTCCGTGGCGGAGACAGGAGCCCCTGCTCCTCGTAGTAGCGCAGAGAACGCACGCTGACTCCGCTCTCCGATGCCAGCTCACCGATTCGCACGCGTCCAGTCTCGCGCGTTCCGATGGCGCGCGCGGTACGTCACTCATGCCGCCACACGATCAGTTCGCGATCTCGGTTCCCGGACTTACAGACGACCTGCCCACCGAAGCCGACCTCCGGAACGCGACCATGACCATCTCGGGCAAGCGCGGAGCGCGCGGCAGTTCCCGTCGGGTCTCGGGAGCCTGGTGTTCCGGATGTCGGGGTGCTGCCGCGCGCTTCGCGCTTGCCATAGGTGACCGTGGCTGGTTTAAGTGGATGTCGGCCGGTTGTGATAGCGCCGTGATGGTGCGGATTCATCGGTTGATCAGCATATTTGATTGATTCTCGGATGCCGGCACGGTACAATTGAGGCACGCTCATGAACCATTCTGTTGCCTTCACTCCCGCTTCGTCCGATCCCTCCGCTGGTGGGACTCGGGAGTCGATGCTGCGGGGCATCGGGGTGGATGCGGACGAGGTCGCGGTGATTCAACGGGAGCAGGCAAGGTTAGAGGCGGGGGCTGTGGTGCGGTTGGCGGCGGCGGCGCGGAAGGCGAACTGGGTCGCCGGGTTGCCGGGCGGGTCGTTGCAGCACGCACGCCGATCACTGGTCGCCGAGATCGCGACCACCTTGCGGATTCCGGAACGGACTGCGGCGCAGCGCATTGATGACGCGGAGATGCTGTGCGATTTCCTCCCGCTCACCCTTGAGGCCCTCGAGCGGGGTGAGATCACGTACCGGCACGTCCAGGCGGTTGTGCGGCAGGCCCGCACTCTTCCGGAAGAGGTCCGCGCCGAGTTCGAGAGCATGGCGTTGGTGAACGCGGAGTCACAGACACCCACCCAGCTCTCCACGCACGCCCGGAATGTGCGGGAGCGGATGCACCCGGACTCGATCGATACCCGTCACCGGGAAGCCCCCGATGAACGAGCCGTGTGGGTGGAGAAGGAACTCGACGGCATGGCCACCCTCGTGTGCCACCTCCCGGCGGTGTCAGCTCTCGCGATCGATGACACGTTGGATCAGCTCGCTCGCGGGTTACGGGCTCCCGACGAGTCCCGCACCCACGCGCAACTCCGCGCGGACAGCCTTACCGACTTGCTCCTGGACCGGGATGGCGACACCGCCACCCGCGCGAAGGGGGTCACAGCGAACATCGCCGTCACCGTTCCCGTGATGACTCTCCTGGGCCACTCCACCGAAGCAGGGGAGTTGGCCAGCTACGGGCCGATCGACACCGACACGGCACTCCAGCTGACGGCGGGCGCGCCCTCGTTCCTGCGCATCCTGACCGACCCGGCCACCGGCACCCGGTTCACCGTGGGCCGGGAACGGTACAAAGTCCCCACTGACCTGCGGGCCGCGGTGATCATGGATGATCAGACCTGCCGGTTCCCCGGCTGCACAAGAGACGCAGCCCGATGCGATCTGGACCACACCGTCGATTGGGCTCACGGTGGCCACACCAGTTTGGACAACCTAGCGGCGTTGTGTCGGCGACATCACCCTCTGAAACATCAAACCGACTGGGAAGTGACCGCGGGCGAGGGCCGTGCGTTGCATTGGACGTCGCCCTCGGGTGCCCGACACACCACCCGAACACCCGAACACCCACCCGCGCGTATCCCGAGACCCACCCGGCTACTCCCGGAACGCCCGCCGTTCTAGACGGGTGTCGCCGTGCGGATCCGCACCTCGCGTTCCATGCGTTTCTCATGACGTTCGCGGCCCTTCACGGCTTCGGTGTCGCGGTTCTTCGGGGGCGCGTTCGTCACGAGCTCGTCGAGCAGGCTGCGCGTCGCCGAGGCGATCTCGTCGATGGCCCGGTCGAAGGCCGCCGCGTTCGCTCGCGACGGATGCGTCGAGCCGCTCACCTTGCGAACGAACTGGAGGGCCGCCTCGCGCACCTCGTCGTCGGTGGTGGGCGGATCGAAGTTGTGGAGCACCCTGATGTTCCTGCACATGCGGGTGAGGGTACTCCCCGGATGCCCGTGGGTCGATCCCTCCGAGGATGCTCTCTACCCGTCGTAGGTGTCAGCACTCGCGAACGCGGCATCCTGTGGCAGCAGGCTCACCAGCGCTTCAGGGCACGTGGTGAAGATGGTGCGCTCCACCGCCGGAGTCGGCGAGCCGAGGTCGGCGGCGATTTCGTAGCAGGTGTACACCTGACTCGGCCCTGAGTAGTCGTGACCCGAATCGGTCGGGGTGTCGGGGCGAGGCCCCGAGGAGACGAACACCGAGAACTCGGCCTCGGCGCCGCTCGTCGACACGTCGTAGATCAGGATCGCACCTTCGCCCACATCGGGGCGCGTCGACAGCGAGCCGTCCCAGCGGTCGACACCGGCTTCGGCGAGATACGTCTCAGGCACCTGCGTCGATGACTCGTAGAAGTTCGCCGGGTCTTCGAAGCCGGCGATCTGTCTCCACAGCACGCCGTCGATACCGCTGTCCTGGCCGTGATACTCGATCGGGCCGCAACCAGACAGTGCCACTCCGGCCATGATCAGGGCGGCGCTGCCGGCCGCCCGGGTCACGCGACGTGCTGTCACGCCTACAGCCTCTCATTGCAGGAGCCGTCAGGAGCGTCGCGGGTCAGCGGCGCCGGGCGGGGTCGGTGAGGCGATGCATCAGGGTGGCGGCGCGACGCCGGCTCATCACGCGACCGATGTTCGCGCCGAGGCGGTTGGCCGAACCGTCGATCACGCTCGGCCCCGGGTTGCGCCGCTCGAGGTGGGCGAGGGCGGTGGCGACCACATCGTCGGGTGCCCGCATCCGGGCTCCCGCGGTGGCGTCGTCGGTTCCGACGACGGCGTTGAACTCGGTGCTCGTCGCGCCGGGCGAGAGTGCGAAGACCGTGACGCCGGATGAGCGGGTCTCGGCCCAGAGCGACTCGGTGAAGCTCAGCACGAACGCTTTCGCCGCCCCGTAGACCGCCATTCTCGGGGTGGGCGTATAGGCGGCCATGCTGGCGACGTTGATCAGGAAGCCCTCACCTGCCCTGACCATCGGGGGCAGGAAGGCCGAGCTGATCTGCACGGGTGCGCTGATGTCGACGGCGATCTCCTGATCGAGGCGCCCGAGGTCTTCGTCGACGAAGTCGCCGAACGTGCCGAAGCCGGCGTTGTTGATGATGCCCGTCACGCGGAGCCCCGCATCGGCGACCGCGGCCGACAGCTCCGCGCCCACGGAGGCCGACGACAGATCGAGGACGATCGTCGTGACGGCCACACCGTGTGCTTTCCGCAGCTCGGTGGCGAGGGTATCGAGGCGATCCCGACGCCTGGCGACGAGCACGAGGCCGGCTCCTCGGGCGGACAGCGCGCGGGCGAAGCTCTCGCCGATGCCGGACGACGCCCCGGTGATGAGGATGGTCTGTTTCGGGTAGTCCAGTGCGGGCATGAGTTGCTCCGATATCCGTGGAACGCGGGTCGCGCTCTGCGCCCTCGACAGAATGTATGCCTAGGTGGCACTGAGTGTCAACTGGACACTTGGGATAGACTCCCCGCATGAGCACCGAATCGACCTTGTGGCAGCGATCCCGCCAAGCGGCCTACGCCGAGATCACGAGGGTGGCGATGAGGCTGTTCCTGGACCAGGGATTCGACCAGACGACGATCGATCAGATCGCATCGACGGCCGGAATCTCGCGTCGATCCTTCTTCCGCTACTTCGGCACGAAGGAGGACATCGTCCTGGGCGATCTGGCGAGCCAGGGCGAGCTCATGCGCGACGCGCTCGAGCAGGTGCCCTCGACGGTCGGGCCCTGGGAGGCTCTCCGACAGGCGCTGCACACGATCGAGGCGCTCGACATCGAGCCCGGTGTCACGCTGAAGATCGCGACGATGATGTACCAGACGCCATCGCTCCGGGCGCGCAGCATCGAGAAGCACCTGCAGTGGCAGTCGCTGCTGGTGCCCGACATCCGGCGGCGCCTCGGACTCGCCGCCGACGACGCGTCAGACCCGGCACCCGGCGCGATCGTCGCCAGTGCCATCGCCTGCCTGGATGTCGCGGGGGAACTCTGGGTCGGCGGTCGCGGCCACGGCGACCTGGCCGCCTTCTACGATCGCGCAGTCGCGGCGGTACGCACGGGTTCGTAAGGCTCCGGCACCGACCCGGTGGTCGATCGGCGGCGGCGAGACCGAGCCGCGGCGCGAAGCGACCTAGGCGGCGACGCGCGCGTGGGCGTCGGCCAGCAACGCGACCGAGCGGAGGCGGTCGGCGGTGGCGAGTGAGGCGTGAGCCACGATCACCTCGTCGACATCTGCGTCGCGGGCGAACCCGTCGACGTAGTCGGCCACCTCGGCGCCCGTGCCGATGCCCGTGTAGGTCGCCATGCTCGCCACCTGCGCTCCGACCGCGGAGTGCAGCAGGAAGTCGAGCTCCTCGTCGCCCAGGGTGCGGTCGACGGTGAGCTGGCCGCTCTGGCGCAGCATCATCATCAGACGGGCGCGGCTGAATCGGGCGAACTGCTCCTGCGCATCCGCGCTGTCGTCGGCCGCGATGGCGTTGACGCCCGCGATCACGTAAGGCTGGTCGAGTTGCTCGGAGGGGGTGAACTCGCGCCGGTAGAGCGCCACCGCATCGTGCAGCGCCGCCGGCGCGAAGTGCGACGCGAACGCGTACGGCAGGCCCAGGGCCGCGGCGAGCCGGGCGCCGAACAGCGATGAACCGAGGATGTAGAGCGGCACGCGGCTGCCGGCTCCGGGGGTGGCGCTCACCCCGGGGATCTGCGACTGTCCGGCGAGGAACGCCTGGAGTTCGAGCACGTCTTCCGGGAACCGTTCCGAGGCGGCCGGATCGCGGCGCAGTGCGCGGAAGGTGGCCTGGTCGCTGCCCGGCGCGCGGCCGAGACCCAGGTCGATGCGGCCCGGGTGCAGCGCCTCGAGCGTGCCGAACTGCTCTGCGATGGTGAGCGGCGAGTGGTTCGGCAGCATGACGCCGCCGGCGCCCAGGCGGATGGTCGACGTCTGGCTCGCCACGTGGGCGATCAGCACCGAGGTCGCGCTCGACGCGATCGAGGGCATGTTGTGGTGCTCGGCGTACCAGACCCGGCGGTAGCCGCTCGCCTCCGCCTGCTGGGCGAGCGCCACGGAGGCGGCGAAGCTCTCGCGAGCGGTCTCCCCGGGAGCGATGGGAGCTAGATCGAGGATGGAGAGCGGAACGGTCATCTCTCTGTCAACGCCGACAGGCGTCGTTCTGTTCCGCGATCAGGGAGACAGGGCCGCGATCACGGAGACAGGGCGCCGTGCGCTACCGGTGGCGCGCTGCCGCGATGCCGACCGCGCAGAGCAGCACCACCAACGCGATGAACACGATGGCGGCGGCGTAGAGCTCACCGGTCTCGTCGAGGTACATGGCGCATCCTCTCGCTCGTGCCGGGGCGTGCCGACTGTGGCCGAATGGCCGAGCCGCGCTGCACCGTCGCATCGATTCTGCGCGACGGAGATGGATTCGAGGTGAACGCCGCAGACGGCCGGATGCGCGCGACACCCGCAATCAGTCACCCGTAGAATTGCGGCGACGACGCCCGATCTGCGAGAAAGCGCTCTGCGATGGTGATCAGCTCGAATCCTCCGGCCGGGGCGGATGCGCTGGCGCGGTTGGCCGAGAGCGCGCTCGCCGAGCTGCAGGCCGGCGCCGCGCCGCGATTCGTGCTCGACCTCGAGCGGGCACTGGCCGCGCTCGGCAACGGAGCGCGGCCGGAGCACGCGACGTCGATGGTGGCGCTCGCCGCTGTGCAGAGTGCGCGGGGCGACCTCGGCCCTGCCGCCGCCGGATTCGAGCGGGTGCTGGCGTCGGACGGTCTGACGCCGGCCCTTCGTGCTGAGGCATCAGCCGGTCTGGCCTTCGTGCTGGTGCGGCTCGGGGAGTGGGGCCGCGCCGATACGCTCGCCGGTGAGGCGCGTGAGCTCGCCGCGCGGTGCGGGCCTGATGCCCTGTACCGCACCGCTCTGGCGGTGTCGGCGGTCGTGCCGGCGTCGCGCGGCGAGCTGCCCCTCGCCATGGCGCGCATCGCCGAGGTCGAGCAGGCCGACGAGGGTTCCGTGCTCCGCGGGGCGACGGGTGGCGGGGCGTCGGATGGCGGGGCGACGGATCGCGGGGCGACGGGTGGCGGGGCCGACCTGCTGCGGCGGGCAGCCGTGCTGCGGGCGCGGGTGTGCCTGGCCATCGGCCTGAACGACTGGGCCCTCCTGCAGCGGGTGCTGCACGAGGGAGAGCACAAGCGGGTGCCCGTGCACCTCAACCGCAGCGAGTGGTTCGGTCTGCGGGTACTGGCGGCCTGGCATCTGGGGCAGCGCGAGCGCTCAGACCGGCTCCTGCGCGACTGGGCCGAGGGCGGGCCGATCGACGGCGACCCCTACTACTTCGCGTTCTCCAGCGTGCTGCACGACCGCGACGGCCGCGTCGACGACGAACTCCGCTGCATCCGGCGGGCGCTCGAGCTGCTCGGCCCGGGGGAGGACCCTCTCGGCCGCACCTGGATCAGGATGGTCGCCGGCACGGCCTTCTCGCGGCACGGCGGCGACTACGGTCCGGTCGAGGGTCTCGCGGTGTACAAGGAGGCTCGCGCCGAGCTCGCGGCCCTCGGCGCCAGCATCTTCGTGGTGCGCTGCGACTCGCTGATCGACCGGGCGGCGGCCGGTACCACGGCGTCGCTCGAGCACGACCCGCTGCGGGCGCTCAGCGAGCAGCAGCGCCGGGTGGCGGCCCTGGTGGTGCAGGGCTTCACGAGCCCTGAGATCGCGCCACGGCTCGGGGTGTCGCGCAAGACGGTCGACTTCCACGTGGCCAACATCCTCGCCCGGCTGGGAGCGTCGAACCGACGGGAGATCGGCCGCATCCTGAACGCCGCGGCGCCGGACGGCAGGTGATCGACGCCCGGTGCGTCAGCCCGCGGGCAGCGCCTGCAGCACAGCCGACACGGTCGTCTCCGCCTCGTCGGCCGTGAGGAACAGCGGCGACACGAAGGCGCCCCAGTAGCCCGCCTCGGTGAACAGCTCCACGTCGCCCGTGGCCGTACCGCCGCCGTTCTCGTAGTAGGCGGTGATGCTCTGGCCGAACGCGTCGGTGGCAGTTCCGCCCGCGGCGACCTCGGCTTCGGCCGAGGCGAGGTCGGCGGGCGAGGGCTGGGCCACCGCCACGACGAGCGAGGTGCCGTCGGTGGCCGTCCACTCGCAGGCGACGCCGCCCAGTGCGACGATCTTCGCCGGGAACGTGCCGCTCGTGGGGGTGAACGAGGGTGAGGGCTCCAAGCCCGCGTGGATCGACGGCAGCACCGCCGCAGGCAGCAGCTCGTCGCAGTCGATGCCGATCGCCGACGGGCTCGGTGAGGGGGCCGCCGCAGTCTCGACGGGAGCATCGGCCGGGGCCGGATCGGCGGTCTCCCTGGCCGAGGTCGCCTCCGGAACCGAGGTCTCGGTGGCCGACCCGCCGGAGCAGCCGGCGAGCAGCAGCACGCTCGAGAGGGCGAAGGCCGAGGCGGCCGCGCCGGCCGTCACGGCGGTGCGGGGCAGGCGGTTGCGGGTGGGGGGAGTCATGAGCAGGTCCTTTCGACGACGACCCGCTCATGCTCCCAGCGCCTCCGCGCGAGGCGCACTGGGAGCGCCTCCCAGTGAGAGCGGCCGCCTACCCGCCCGTTGCCGCGGTCTCCAGCTCGACCTGCACGGTCACGTACGAGTGCGGCGGCACCCGCACCACGAGGCCGTGCCCCGCGACCGGCGACCCGGCCGGCGCGGTGGTGACCGCGTGGTCGCGCACGACCACCGCATCCGGGTTCTCGGCCGTGTTGTGCGCCGTCGCCTCGGCGGCGGTGAGGATGCGCGCGGTAGCGCCTCGCACACTCGCCCCGCGCAGGTCGAGGGTCACCTCGAGCGGTTCGTCGAGGTCGAGGTTCGTCAGCGACACCAGCGCCGAGCGGCCGGAGGGGTGCAGCGACGCCGAGGCCGACACGGTCTCGAGTCGCCCGCCGCCCACCTCGCGCACCGCATCCGGAGCGGTGAGATGCACGGCCAGGGCCGAGGCGTCGTGGTGCCCCACGTTCATGCGGAACACGTGGTAGCTCGGGGTGAGCACGAGCGCCGGCGACTCGGGATCGGTGAGCACCATCGCCTGCAGCACGTTCACCGTCTGTGCGATGTTCGCCATCCGCAAGCGCGCGGCGTGGGTGTGGAAGACGTCGAAGTGCACGCTCGCCACGAGCGCGTCGCGAAGCGTGTTCTGCTGGTGCAGGAACCCGGGGTTCGTGCCGGGCTCGACGTTCCACCAGGTGCCCCATTCGTCGAGCACGAGACCGATCGTCCGGGCCGGGTCGTAGGCGTCCATCACGGCCGAGTGGTTGCGGATGACCGTGTCGACGTGGCGGGCCTTCACCATCGTCGCGTACCAGTCGTCGGCGTCGAACCGGGTGGCGTCGCCTTTGTCGTGCCACGGCCCCGGCACCGTGTAGTAGTGCAGCGAGATCGCCTGGAAGACGGCCTCGGGCAGGTCGGGGCCGCCCCCGAGCCGGCTCACGGCCTTCATCAGGGTCTCCGTCCAGCGGTAGTCCTCGTCGCCCGCTCCGGCGGCGATGCGCTGCAGGGAGTTGCCGCCCTGGTCGCGCAGAAAGGTGGCGTACTGGCGGGCGAGCTCGGTGTAGCCCTCGGCGGTCAGGTGCCCGCCGCAGCCCCAGGCCTCGTTGCCGATTCCCCAGAACGGCACCCGCCAGGGCTCGTCGCGGCCGTTGGCCCGGCGGAGTGCCGCCATCGGCGAGTCGCCGTCGCGGGTGAGGTACTCCACCCACTCGCTCATCTCGCGCACCGAGCCGGAGCCCACGTTGCCGTTCACGTACGGGTCGGCGCCGAGCAGGTCGCACAGGTGCAGGAACTCGTGGGTGCCGAAGGAGTTGTCCTCCACCACGTCGCCCCAGTTGCTGTTCACCATTCTCGGCCGGTGCTCGCGGGGCCCGATGCCGTCGCGCCAGTGGTACTCGTCGGCGAAGCAGCCGCCCGGCCAGCGCAGGTTCGGGATGCGCAGCTCCCGCAGGGCCTCGACCACGTCGAGCCGGATGCCCCGGTCGTTCGGCAGCCCGGATGCCTCGCCCACCCAGAACCCGCCGTAGATGCAGCGGCCGAGGTGCTCGGCGAAGTGCCCGTAGAGGTGCCGGCTGATGGTTGGTCCGGGCAGATCGAGATCGATCACGGCCCGGGCGGCCACCGTCACGAGTCCACCCCCACCGGAAGCGGCCGGCGCTCGACGGCACTCACGACCAGGCGCTCGTCGGCCGTGCTCACCCGGTACACCCCGCCCACCACCGAGAGCAGGGCCTCGGTGTCGCGCTCGGCGCACGAGGGGCCCACCCAGAGCTCCACCTCGCCCGGCTCCACGATGCGGGTGTAGTCGACCCCCGAGAAGGCCAGGCGTGCGGTGGGCACCCGGAACCGCACCACCGCCTGCTCTCCCGGTTCGAGGTCGACCCGTTGGTAGCCCACCAACTGCGCAACGGGTCGTGTGATGCTCGCCACCCGGTCGTGGGCGTAGAGCTGAACGAGGTCGGTGCCGGCCCGCGCTCCGGTGTTCCGGATGCGCACCGAGACCGCGAAGGAATCCCCGGCCGTCACGGCCGCGGCGTCGCCGGAGCCCGTGACATCGGTGTCAGCGCTGAGGCCGCCGTCGGCGCAGCCGCCCTCGATCACGAGGTCGCTCCGCTCGAAGTCGGTGTAGGTCAGGCCGTGCCCGAACGGCAGCACGGGCGTGCTGTCGGCGCTGGTCACCTCGGAGTCGCCGCCGAGGATCGGGTGCAGGTACGAGAACGGCTGGGCGCCCGCCGATCGCGGCAGCGACACGGGCAGGTGCCCGCTCGGAGCGACCGACCCGGCGACGACGGCGGCCAGAGCGGTCCCGCCCTCCTCACCGGGGAAGAACGCCTGCAGCACGGCGGCAGGCCGGGCAGCTCCGGAGACCGCCCAGTCGAGCGCGTAGGGCCGGCCCGACACCACCACCAGCACCACCGGGGTCCCGGTGGCGATGACGGCCTCGGCGAGCAGACGCTGCACCCCCGGCAGTTCCAGGCTCTCCACGTCGTTGCCCTCGCCCACCGTGCCGCGGCCGAACAGCCCGGCGAGGTCGCCCACCACCACCACGGCGACGTCGGCTCCGGATGCGAGCGAGACCGCCGCCTCGAAGCCCGAGCGGTCGTCGCCCTGAACCGCGCAGCCGGCCTCGTAGCCCACCGTCGTCTGGGGCAGCTCGCGGCGGAGCGCGTCGAGCACGGTGGGCAGCTCGATGCCGATGGGGGTGCCGGGGTGGTGCGCCAGCACGTGGTTCACGAAGGAATAGCAGCCCATCAGCGCCTCGGCCGAGTCGGCGTTCGGGCCGATCACCGCGATCGAGCCGGGAGCGGGGCGGTCGCCGCCCCCGAGGGGCAGCAGCCCGTCGTTCGTGAGCAGCACCACCGACTCCTCCGCCAGCCGGCGGGCCACCGCCCGGTGGGAGGGGGAGTCGAGGTCGACGGTGGCGGGAGGCTCGTCGAAGCGGGCGTCCAGCAGGCCAAGCTGTTCCTTCTGGCTGAGCACCCGCAGCACGGAGCGGTCGATCAGCGTCTCGTCGACGAGTCCGGCGCGCACGCGCTCGGCGAGGGGGGCGAGGTAGGCGTCGCCGGTGGGCAGCTCCACGTCGATGCCGGCGGCCAGCGCTAGGCCGGCGGCCTCGCCGAGGTCGGCGGCCACCGCGTGCATCAGCTGCAGGAAGGCCACGGCGAAGTAGTCGGAGACCACGACCCCGTCGAATCCCCATTCCCCGCGCAGGATGCCCTCCAAGTAGGCGGGGTCGGCGGCCACGGGCGAGCCGTCGATCTCGGAGTACGAGTTCATCACCGAGCGCACGCCGCCGTCGAGAACCGCCATCTCGAACGGCGGCAGCAGCGCATCCTGCAGCTCGCGTCGGCCGACATGCACGGGAGCGTGGTTGCGCCCCGCCTGCGAGGCCGAGTAGCCCACGAAGTGCTTGAGCGTGGCGTGCACCCCGGCCGACTGCAGGCCGCGCACGTATCCGGTGCCGATCGTGCCCACCACGTACGGGTCCTCCGAGATGCACTCGTCCACCCGGCCCCAGCGCGGGTCGCGCACCACGTCGAGCACGGGTGCGAGCCCCTGGTGGATGCCGAGCTGCCGCATCGAGTCGCCGATCAGCCGGCCCATCTCCTCCACCAGTTCGGGGTCGAAGGCCGCCCCCCAGGCGAGCGGGGTGGGGAACGTGGCCGCCCGCCACGCCGCGAGTCCGGTGAGGCACTCCTCGTGCACCAGCGCCGGGATGCCGAGGCGCGTCTCGGTGCGGAGCCGGCGCTGCTCGGACCACAGCCAGGCGGCGCGTTCGGCCGGCTCCACCGGGCGCGTGCCGTACACCCGGGTGAGGTGCCCGAGGCCGTGCTCCGTGGCCTCGGCGTATCCGGTGGAGGTGCTCATCTCGCCTGCCATCGGGGCGACGACCTCGCCGCCCTGGTCGACCCAGTATCCGACGAGCTGCGCGAGCTTCTCCTCCAGCGTCATCCGGGCGAGCAGCCGGGAGACGCGGTCGGAGACCGGAGGAAGGGGTGGGTTCACAGAAGTCTCTCTTTCTCAGGAGCGCACGACGGATGCGCCGGGCGCGCGGGCTCAGCCCTTGACGGCGCCGGTCAGACCGCCGACGATGCGGCGTTCGAACAGGCTGAAGAACACCAGCGCGGGGATCATCGACAGCGAGGTGAAGGCCAGCACCTTCGCCGTGTCGACGGAGTACTGCGACGAGAACGCCTGCACCCCGAGCGGCAGGGTGAAGGTGCCCTCGTTGTTGAGGATGAACAGGGGCAGCAGGTAGCTGTTCCAGCTCGCGATGAAGGCCAGGATGCCCACGGTGACCACCCCGGGCATGGCGAGTCTCACGACCATGCGCCAGAAGAAGCCCAGTCGCGAGCATCCGTCGATGAAGGCGGCCTCTTCGATCTCGCGCGGGATGGCCCGGAGGAACGGCACCAGGATGATGACGGTCGTGGGCAGGGCGAAGGCGATCTGCGGCAGGATGACGCCCGCGAGCGAGTTCATCAGCCCGAGGTTCTTCACCACGATGTAGAGCGGGGTGATGGCCACGGTCATCGGGAACATCAGGCCCGCCGCGAACAGCGAGTAGAGCACGGCCCGGCCGCGGAACTGGTAGCGCGCCAGCACGTAACTCGCCATCAGCCCGAGCACCACCACGCCGAGGGTGGTGACGCCGGCGGCCAGCACCGAGTTGAGCACCTGCTGCCAGAACACCCCGCCCGTGAGCACGTCGAGGTAGTTGCCGATCACCCAGGGTGAGGGCAGACCGGAGGGATCGGTGCTGATCTGGGAGTTGGTGCGGAAGCCTCCGACGATGATGTAGGCCACCGGGGCGAGCATCATCGTGATGACGACGATGGCCACGAAGTACACGAACGCGTTGCCGCGAAGGGAGTTCCTCATCCGCGCGATCCTTTCCGGGCCCGGCGCTCGTCGCCGGTGAGAGCGCCCTCGGTGTCGCGCCGCAGCACGAACCGCTGGTACACCAGGGCGACGGCGAGCGAGATCACGAACAGCACCACGGCGACGGCGTTGCCGTAGCCGTAGTTGCCCGCGTTGCGGCCGTTGGCCACCATGTAGGTGGCCATGGTGGAGGTGCCGGCCGTCGAGGCGACGTACTGGCCCCAGATGATGTACACGAGGTCGAACAGCTGCAGCGACCCGATGATCGACAGGAACGCCCAGATGCGAACGGTCGGGCCGAGCAGCGGCAACGTGATGCGCCGCTGGATCTGCCAGAACGAGGCGCCGTCGATGGCCGCCGCCTCGGTGAGCTCCTCGGGGATGCCCTGGAGCCCGGCGAGGAAGAGGATGACGGCGAAACCCACGTACTTCCAGGTGATGATCACCATCAGCGTCCAGATGGCGATCTGCGGGTCGGCCAGCCAGTCCTGCGCGATGCCGCCGAGGCCGAGGTTCGCCAGCAGCCCGTTCACCGCACCGTTGTTCTGCAGCATCAGGCTCCAGCCCGTGCCCACCACCACCTCGGAGATGACGTAGGGCACGAAGATGAGAACCCGGATGAGCGACTGCCCGCGCAGCTTGCGATTGAGCAGCAGCGCCAGCAGCAGGGCGATCGGCCCCTGCAGCACCAGTGACAGCACGGCGATCAGTCCGTTGTGGGCGAGTGCGTCGTGGAACGCCGGGTCTTCGAGGATCGTCACGTAGTTGCGAAGACCCACGAAATCGGTCGGCACGCCGAAGCCCTGCCAGCTGAAGAAGCCGTAGTAGGCGGCCACGACCACCGGGAAGATGACGAAGGCGAGGAAGACCAGGAGGGCCGGCCCGGCGAGCAGGACGATCTCGAGCCGGGCCGGCCAGCCTGTGCGGGAGCGCATAGGTGCGGTGCCCGCCTTCTTAGGACTTCTTGGCGGCGTCGTTGACCGTCTGCACGAGCTGCTCGGGGCTGCCCTTGCCGGCCAGCAGGTCGACGACCCCCACGTTCAGCGCGTTCCCCACGTTCAGTCCGTAGACGGTGTCGAGCCACTGCGACACGTACGGAGCCGCGTTGTACGACGTCAGGATCTGCTGCAGGTAGGGCTCGGTGACGGCCTTCTGGGCCTCGGTGTTCACGGGAGGCGCGTTGAAGGCGGTGTAGTACGCCTCCTGCACCTCGGCCGTGGCGATGTAGTTCAAGAAGTCGACGCACTGCGGGGGAGCGTCGGCCGCGCAGGAGTAGCCGTCGACACCGCCCAGGATGGCGCCGGTCTCACCCTCGCCGCCCGAGATCTCGGGGAAGGGGAACCAGGCCAGGTCGGCCAGCGGCTTCTGGTCGGGGGTGAGCGAGGCGATCACGCCCGGGTCCCAGGCGCCCATCAGCTCCATGGCGGCCTGGTGGTTGGCGATCAGGCCGGCCGAGCTGCCGGCGCCCTGCTGGGCGGAGGTGGTGAGGAAGCCCTCGTTGAACGGCTCGGTGGCGGCGAACGACTCGAGGTCTTCGGCGGCCTTCAGCCAGCAGGGGTCGTCGAAGCTCTTCGACTCGGCGGCGGTGCTGAGCGCATCGGTGCTGCACTCGCGCAGGGCGAAGAAGTAGTACCAGTGGGCTGCGGGCCAGGCGTCCTTGCCGCCGAGGGCGATGGCCTGGGTGCCGGAGGCCTTGAGCTTGTCGACCGCGCCCTCGAGCTCGTCGATGGTGCTGGGCGCCTCGGTGATGCCGGCCGCCGTGAAGAGGTCCTGGCTGTAGAAGATGCCGCCGGGAAGCACGGCGACGGGCATGGCGTAGACCTTGTCGTCGAGCGTCTCGGCCTTGAAGGTGCCCTCGGAGATCTGGGAGCGGGCCTCGTCGGAGATCGTGTCGGTGATGTCCATCACCTGGCCGGCCGCGACCATGGCGGCCATCTTGCCGCCGCCGCGCTGCAGGAAGATGTCGGGGCCGTCGCCCGAGTTCATCGCCGTCTGGAGCTTGCCGTCGAGGTCTTCGTTCTGCACGGTCTGCACGTCGATGGTGACGCCCGGGTTCGCCTCCTCGAACGCGGCGGCCGTGGTCTTCCAGAACTCCTCACCAGGACCGGTGGTGGAGTTCTGCCAGAGGCTCATCGTGACGTCGCCGCTGCCGGTATCGCCCGACCCGTCGGCCGAGCACCCGGAGAGCGCGAGCGCGCCGAGCATCAGGGCTGCGGAGCCGGCGAGGATCTTCCTTGCCATCATGAAATTCAACCTGTCTCTTCGTTGAGCGGCACCGTCGATCGTCGAGGGTGCACGGGGGTTCGGTCCCGGGCCCGCTGCGGCTCCGGTGCCAGTCAGCAAAGCAAAGCCGTCGGCCGTGGTCAAACGTTTTCGAAAACAGTTTCCATGATGGCTATGCTGACTCCATGTCGCGCAGAGCCACCATCCAGGACGTCGCCCGGGCGGCCGGCGTCTCGGTGTCGACCGTCTCGAAAGCGGTGAACGGCCGCTACGGGATCTCGACCGAGACCACCCGCCGCGTGCTCGAGGTAGTCGAGCGGATGGGCTACGAGTCGAGCCTCATGGCCAGCAGCATGCGGTCGCGCCGCACCGGCGTGATCGGGGTGCTGGTGGCCGACTTCGAGCCGTTCAGCGCCGAGATCCTGAAGGGTGTGGCCACGGCGCTGCATGATTCCCGGTACGACCTGATGGCCTACAGCGGCACCCGGCAACGCGACAGCGCCGGCTGGGAGCGGCGTTCGCTCAGCCGGCTCAGCGGCACGCTCATCGACGGCGCCATCCTGGTCACGCCGACGGTGGTGGGAGTGACGGCCGACGTGCCCATCGTGGCCGTCGACCCCCACACCGGGCGGGCCGACCTGCCCACCGTGGAGTCGGACAGCTTCGGCGGGGCGCTGCTCGCCATGCGCTACCTGATCGAGCTCGGCCACCGGCGCATCGCCTTCGTGGCCGGGCGGCCCGACCTCCGTTCGTCGAACCTCCGCGACGCCGGCTACCGCCGCGCGCTGGAGGAGGCGGGCATCCCGGTGGAGCGCTCGCTCATCCGGGTGGGGCTCTACGAGCAGGATGCGGCCCGGGAGACGGCCACCGAACTGCTGTCGTCACGCAACCGGCCCACCGCGGTCTTCGCCGCGAACGACCTCTCGGCCATCGCCACCATCGAGACGGCGGCCGAGCTCGGCCTCGACGTGCCGGGCGACCTGTCGGTGGTGGGTTTCGACGACGTGCCGGAGGCGGCCCGCCTGAACCCGCCGCTCACCACCGTGCGCCAGCCCATGCAGCGCATCGGCGCCGCAGCGGCGGAGTTGCTGATCGGGCTGATGAACGGGGAGACGCCCGAGCGCACCCACATCACGCTGCCCACGCGGCTGGTGCGCCGGGCCACCACGGCCCCGCCCCCGCAGCGCTGACGCGGCACGGCTCAGCCGGCGCCCCGAGCCGCCGCACCACCGCGACCCGGTCACACGGCCGGGGTGCGCATCCGGTTCTCGGGGGAGCGGACCACGAGGGCGACCGACCAGGCGCCCTCGAACTCGTCCCAGTCGCCGGTGACGGTCGTGTTCCAGTTCTCGAGGAGTCGGGCGGCCAGGGTGAGCACCTGGGGTCGGCGACGGCCCTGGACGGGTGTGGACCCGTCGATGTGGAGCGGGGTGGTGGCCAGTACGTCACCGGTGAAGCGCAGGACGTCGAGCCGCCAGCGCGGGCCCTCGCGGCGCACCACCGCCACATCGGCGAGGACCGGGTCGAACATCAGGCGGCGTCGGGGGCGTCGTCGAAGCGAGCGGTGTGCTCGGGGTCGAGGAAGGAGAAGTGGCGCTTCACGTAGCCGACCAGGTCGGGGTGCACGAGCTGCTCGGGGCGCACGAAGGGGAGCACGTTGTCGGCGGTGGTGCTGATGGACTCGAGCATGATGGTCTCCTCGGAAAGCTAGATGAGCAACTAGTTAGAGACTCTAGCAATAAGAAAACCATGACAATACGGCTTGACAGGGGCCGTACCCGGTACTAGGCCCGTGCGGCGGGCGAGGGTCAGAAGTCGTCGATGTGCAGGTGGTTGCAGGTGTCGGGGAAGTCGGTGAAGTTGACGAACGACGGCTCGTTGCCGGCGGAGTAGCGGCACTGCGACTGGCCAACCCGCGATCCGTTGGGCATGATCGGGTCGAGTACGGCGATCAGCGAGAGCGAGGCGTCGTTCGCACCGGTGGTGGGAACCCCGCCCACCGAGGTGAAGTCCACCGCGTGGCCGCCGCCCTGCTTGTAGTGTGCCGACGCGGTGCCCGCCCCCTCGATCTGGCCCGTGCACCGGCGGCTGATGTCACTCACGCCGGCGCTGCCGAACGCGCGGACGGCCGCCACCATCGCCTGCAGGATGGTGACGTCGATGCCGCAGTTCTCCACGCTCTGGCCCTGGGCGATCCAGGCGATCTCGAAGATGTGGTCGGGGCTGGATCCGTGGAACTGGCCCGCGGCCACGTACCCCATCAGCTCCTGGGCGAGGGCCTGGGCGTCGCTGGAGACGGGACCCACCACGGCGCCGCCCTGATGCGCGGCGGCTGCGGCGGCGGCAGCGGCGGCAGCGGCGGCGGCCGCAGCAGCCGCGACCCCGGCCTGGTACTGCTGCTCGGTGGTTGCCACGTCGCTCTGCAGGCTCGCCAGCTGCGCCTGCAGCTCGGCCTGGTGCGCGTTCTGCTCCTGGAGGGCGGCCACCATCGCCTGCTGGGCGGTCGCGGCATCCTGAAGGGCCTGCTCGGCGGTCTGCTCGAGCCCGGCGAGCTGCTGCTTGGCCACGTCGGCCTGAGCGCTGAGGGTGGTGGCGGTGTTGGCGTCCTGCTGCGCCGCCGCGTACACCTCGTTCACGGCCTGCGTGAGCTGGCTGGCCGAGCTGAGCTGGGCGAGCAGGTCGTCGGCTCCGGCCGACGAGCTGGTGAGCAGCATCGAGGTGAGGTCGGTGCCCCCGGTGTGCACGAACTGGGCGGCCATCAGGGCGGCCCGGGTCTTCGACTCCTCGGCCTTCGTGGCGGCGGAGGCCGCACTGGTCGCGAGGGTGTCGGCCTTCAGCTGCCCCGCGGTGAGGGCGGCCTCGGCCGCGTCGTGCTCGTCGGTGCGCTGGCTCACGAGGGCGGCGGCGGCCTGCGCCTTCTCCTGCAGGTCGGCGATGATGCCCTGGATGCGGGCGACCTCGTCCTGCTTCGAGCTCTCCGAGGCCCGGGCCGCGAGCACGTCGTCCCAGCTGGGGTAGTCGGCTGCGAAGGCGCGCGGCGCACCAGTGATGGTGCCGGCCACCGTGATGGCGACGGTGACGGCCAGCACCAGGGCGAGCGGCAGGCCCGTCGTGCGGCGGGCAGCCGCGGTGCGGCGGGCGGGCAGGTGGGCCGGGCGGGGGCGGCGGAACGATCGGGTCATGAGTCCTCGGGCATCAGGCGGTGCCGCTCACGTTCTCCGGAGAGGGGGCGGGGCGGCGGCTCGACGGCCATTCAACCGCTCCCGGCCCCGCCCGCCGCGCATCACCCCGCGGCGGTTCGCGAATCGTTCATCTCCGGCAACCTTCCCGGTGCCAAGACGTCTGCCTCGGAGGTGCCGCGAGGCGGCGGGCTGCTAGGGTCGCGGCGTGGGCAGGGCGACGGATGCGCGGGGCGGCGGTTCCGCGAGCCCCGGCCGGTTCGGGCCCGGTGCCACGGTCGAGGTCGATCCGCGGCGGGTGGGATCGGTGAAGCTCACCCACAACCCGCGCACCGACGGTGCGGCCGACCCGGGCGAGATCGTCTGGACCTGGGTTCCCTACCAGGAGCACGACGGCCGCGGCAAAGACCGCCCGGTGCTGGTGGTGGCCACCGAACCCTCCGGCAGCGTGCTCGGCGTCGCCCTCACCTCGAAGCCGCACGACGACCAGGGGGACGTGGCCATCGGCAGCGGGCCCTGGGATTCCGCCGGCCGGCCGAGCTGGGTGCGCCTGGAACGCGTGTTCCGGCTGCAGCAGAGCGGCGTGCGCCGCGCGGGCGTCGGCCTGGACGCCCGCCGCTTCGCCGCGGTGGCGGCCGCCCTCTCGGCCCGCTTCGGCTGGACCGTGGAGACGCGGTCGCGCACGGAGCCGGGTCGTGCCGGACTCGGCGGCCTCCTCCGCCGGCTCTTCACGCGCCGACACTGACCCCGAGCCGCCCTCGGATCTGCAGCGGTCGGCTCACGTCTGCAGCGCTCGGCTCACGTCTGCTGCGGGGCGTCGAGGGGGTGATGGGCCAGCCGGTCGGCCACCCCCGACGCCACCACGCGAGCGGCCTGGCTCGAGGGCTTGCGGAGAGCCTGGTCGCGGATGCACTCCGTGAACTCCTCCGCCAGGGTGAGCCGCGGGTGCGCCGCCAGTACCTCGGCCCGGAGGGCGGGGCTCCACGCCCCGGGGTTGCTGCCCGAGATGTCGAGGCCCGTCGCGATCTCGAGCAGGTAGCCCTCCGGGTCGACGTCGGGGTCGACCGAGGGGGCCATGTGCCGCTCGATGATCTCGGCCGCGCGGTTCCGCCGCGCATCCGGCCACCCCGCCCCCGCCGCGAAGACCCACGCCACCAGGCCGCCGGCCACTTCGAACGGCAGGGTGTGGCTGTCGAACGCCGGCTCGAGGCCGAGGTCGTGCAGCATCGCCGACACGAACAGCAGCTCGTCGTCGACCTCGAGCCCCTGCGTGCGGGCCGCGGCGGCCGCCCACAGGTACGAGCGGATGCCGTGGTTCACCAGGGCGGGCGACTGAAAACGACGCGTCACCTCCACCGCGGAACGGGCGGCCGCGGTGTCGGGCAGGGGGAGGTCGGCGAGATGCATGAAGCCAGTGTGGCGGCCCGGATGCGGCCTGCGGGGCTGTCGGTGCGCATCCGTCAGTTTCGCGACGAAGCCTGACCGGATGTCGACGCCGGTCGACGACGCCGATCAGGGCGGGCCGGATGCGTCAAACGGGGTGAACATGCCGTCACCCCCGTGCCAACAGGCGGTCGCCGCGGAGTGAACGTCGGGCGACGTCAATCCCCGTCTCTGAACGGCAGATGAAATCGGCGTCGGTGCTCCCGGACACGCCGAGGGCCTTCGTTACCGTCGTGAACTGCCGACCCCGGGCAGCCTCCAAGCTCCCGTGCAGGCCGTTCACAGCACCCACCCGATAGGACCCCAATCGCATGAAGAGCGATCAGCTCAGCCGCGCCCTCGCGCGCCTCTCGCCTCGTACGGCCCTCGTCGCCGGCGGCATCGCAGCCGTCGTCGGACTCGGCTCGCTCGGCGGTGGCATCGCCTACGCCGCCGGCGGACTCAACCCACCGCCCGTCTCCCCGGCCCTCGTGCACGTGGCCTCGGCCGTGCCCGACCGCATCATCCTGACGCCCACCGAGACGCCCGCGGTCACGCAGAACATCTCGTGGCGCACCTCGGTCGACGTCACCGCGCCGCAGGTGCAGCTGGCCGCCATGACCAAGGGCCCGGTCACCGCCTCGACCACCGTCGCCGCGGCCTCGACCACCGAGTTCGCCACCGACCTCGGCTACCGCATCAAGTACCACACGGCCACGCTCACCGGCCTGACCGAGAAGACCGCCTACCTCTACCGCGTGGGCGACGGCGAGACCTGGAGCGAATGGCTCGAGTTCGAGACCGCGGCCACGGCGGCCGAACCGTTCTCGTTCATCGTGCAGGGCGACGCGCAGAACGACGTCAAGTCGTACGCCTCCCGCGCCTTCCGCGCCGCCACCGAGGCCCGGCCGTACGCCAAGGCCGTCGTGCACCTCGGCGACCTGATCGACACGGATGTCGCCGACGCCGAATGGGGCGAGTGGTTCGGTGCGGCCGGCTTCTCGAACGCCTACATGAACATCATCGCGGCGCCCGGGAACCACGAGTACTACCCGGGTCCCGAGCTCACCCGCTACTGGGGGGCCCAGTTCGAGTACCCCGAGAACGGCCCGGCCGACACCCCCGCCATCCAGAAGGCGTTCGACGAGAACGTCTACTACACCGACATCCAGGGGGTGCGCTTCGTCACCCTGAACGCCAACATGTCGGCCGGCGCCGAGCTCGACGCGCAGACCGCGTGGCTCGATCGGGTGCTCGCCGAGAACCCCGGCCAGTGGAGCGTGATCGCGTTCCATCAGCCCGTGTTCTCGGTGACCTCGGGGCGCGACAACGCCTCGATCCGCAACGCCTGGCTGCCGATCTTCGAGAAGCACAACGTCGACCTGGTGCTGCAGGGCCACGACCACGCCTACGGCCGCGGCAACCTCTTCGCCAACGAGAAGAACCTGCCCGCGGGAGCCGACCCGGCCACCAGCCAGACCGGCCCGGTGTACCTCGTCTCGGTGGCCGGACCGAAGATGTACGTTCCCGACCCGCTCGAGTCGAACAACTGGGTGAAGAACGACGCGCATCTGCGCAGCATGAACCGCGACACGCAGATGTACCAGACGGTCGACGTGGTCGACGGGAAGATGCACGTCGAGAGCCACACCGTGACCGGCGAACTGTTCGATTCGTTCACGATCGACAAGACGGTCGCCGGCCAGAAGCTCGTCACCGACGAGACGGTGGCCTGGGCCTCGGGGCCCGGCTCGACGCGCGCCGACATCGGCGCCCCCGAGCGGCCCGCCGCGGTGGTGCCGGGGGTGGACCCCAGCACGCCTACGCCGGAGCCGACTGCTACGCCGGAGCCGACTGCTACGCCGGAGCCGACTGCTACGCCGGAGCCGACTGCTACGCCGGAGCCGACTGCTACGCCGGAGCCGACTGCTACGCCGGAGCCGACTGCTACGCCTGAGCCGACCGCGACTCCCGAGCCGACCGCCACTCCTGAGCCGACTCCGACTCCCGAGCCGACCGCCACTCCTGAGCCCAGTGTGACTCCTGAGCCCACTGCGACTCCGCAGCCCACCGGCAGCCCGGCCCCTACTGCGAGCCCGGCCCCCACTGCGAGCCCGGTGCCCACCGGTACGCCTGTGCAGCCGCGGCCCGCCGCGAAGCCCACCCCGCTCGAGCTCTCCGCCACCGGAGTGCCCGCGGGCGGCGCGCTCACCCTCAAGGGCGGCGGCTTCTGGCCGAACGAAGACCTCGAGATCACGCTGCACTCCGACCCGATCGAGCTCGGCTTCCTGCACGCCGACGCGAACGGGGCCTACCTGCACACCGTGCACATCCCCGCCGGAGTGGCGCCGGGCACGCACACCGTGGTGGTGCGCGGCCTCGAGTCGGGCGCGACGGTCGAAGCGGCCCTCACCGTGCTCGCCCCCGGCTCCCAGCCCACCGGGGTCAAGGACCTGGCCAGCACAGGAGCCACCGGAGTCGGGACCGTCGTCGCCGTGGCCGGAGGAGCCGTGCTCCTCGGCGCCCTCGCGCTGATCGTGCTCACCCTGCGCCGTCGTCGCAGCATCGGCGGTGCCGCATGAGCATCCCGAATCACCGCGACCCGAAGAACCCGAACATCCTCCCGAAAGGCCGTCAGCGAATGACGAAAACGTCCGGGCGGAGGCGCCGTTCCCGCGCCCTCGCCGGCCTGGCCACCCTCGCGGTCGCCGGCGCCCTGTTCACCCCACTGGCGGGAGCGGCCGACGACGCCTCGGCCGCCACCGTCACCCCCCTCGCGCAACACGGACCGGGCATCGTGCCCGACCGCATCGTGCTCACCCCCTCCGGCGACCTCGCCACCACCCAGGCCGTCACCTGGCGCACGTCGAAGGGCGTGAGCACGGCGAAGGCCGAGATCCGGGTGGCGACGCCCACGCCGTACCCCACGGGCATCACCACGGTGGCGGCGAGCGAGAACACCGACGTCGCCACCGACGGCTGGGAGGAGACCTTCCACACGGTGGAGTTCACCGGCCTCACGCCCCGCACGCAGTACCAGTACCGCGTGGGCGACGGCACCAACTTCAGCGAGTGGCAGCACTTCACCACCGCGTCGGCCGCGGCCGACGACTTCTCGTTCATCTACCTCGGCGACGTGCAGAACGGCATCAAGTCCGACGCGAGCCGCGTCATCCGCAACGCCTTCCGAGACCGCCCCGACGCCAGCATCGTGCTGCAGGCCGGTGACCTGATCGACGACGCGAACGACGACTCCCAGTGGGGCGAGGTGTTCGATGCGGCCGGGTACCAGTTCGGCACCCAGAACTTCCTCGCCGCGG
The DNA here is from genome assembly GCF_041927335.1 of Herbiconiux liangxiaofengii. Classification (NCBI taxonomy): domain Bacteria; kingdom Bacillati; phylum Actinomycetota; class Actinomycetes; order Micrococcales; family Microbacteriaceae; genus Herbiconiux; species Herbiconiux liangxiaofengii. The sequence goes on from NZ_JBHFHD010000012.1 coordinate 102,272, forward strand.
CCGGAAACCATGAGTACGAGGGCGAGCAGCTCTCGAGCCAGTGGCAGGCCCAGTTCGAGTACCCCGACAACGGCCCGAAGGGCGCCGCGAACATCGAGGCGCTGCTGAAGGGCACCGTCTACTACAGCGACTACCAGGGCGTGCGCTTCGTCTCGCTGAACAGCAACATCACGGATGCCGCGGCGCTCGCCGTGCAGACCGCCTGGCTCGAAGAGACCCTCACCTCGAACCCGAACAAGTGGACCGTCGTGTACTTCCACCACCCGGTGTTCTCGCTCGACGAGGGCCGCAACAACCGGGCGATCCGCGAGGCCTGGCTGCCGATCTTCGAGAAGCACAACGTCGATCTCGTGCTGCAGGGCCACGACCACAACTACGGCCGCGGCAACACCGTGGCCGCTGAGGAGGGCAACCCCAGCACCTGGAACAACGAGCTGAACTACGACGGACCGGTGTACGCCGTGTCGGTCGTGGGCTCGAAGATGTACTCCAACGCGGGCCCGCGCCTCTGGACCGAGAACGGGGCGCACCTGAAGAAGCTGCAGGGCGACGTGGAGCTCTACCAGCTCATCGACGTGTCGGGCGACACCATGCGCTACGAGTCCCGCACGGCCGACGGCCAGTACTTCGACGGTCTCACCATCGTGAAGAACGCCGCCGGCAAGGCCGTGACCGACGACGAGAAGCCGCAGGTCATCAACCCGTCGAACCCCGGCGGCCCGTGCCTGGGCTGCACACCGAACCCCGACCCGACCGATCCCACCGACCCCACCGAGCCGACCGACCCTGAGACCTCCGTCGACTACGAGGTCGTCTCCTCGCTCGACTCGGTGAACAAGTCCAACGCGAAGCTGCCGGCGGGTTCGGCCTACTCGGAGTCGAAGAAGAAGTTGTACCTGGGAGACCAGAACAGCACGTCGATCTTCGAGATGAACCCCGACACGGATGAGGTGACGCGCACGATCACGCTGCCGGAGAACATCCGGGATCTGGGGATCGACGACGAGAAGCAGCTGCTCTACGTGGGTCAGCAGAACCGCAACTGGGTGGTGGTGTCGATCGCGGATGCGGACTTCGGGAAGGTCGTGCGCGGCCCGTACTCGTTCATCGAGTCGAACCGCTCCATCGATGTCGACCCCGTGAACGACCTCGTGTACGGCGCCGTGCCGTCGCGCGGCATCGAGGTGCTGCAGGCCTCGACCGGAGTCTCGCTCGGCGTGATCGGCGGAACCGACGGCGCCTACTACGTCGCCGCCGACCCCACCAAGGGCTACGTCTCGGCCGCCTACTTCGAGGAGGTGCCCGACGCGGTGCAGGTCGCCACCTTCGACGCGAAGAACGGCTTCGGCCAGGTGTGGGAGAAGTCCACCCGCGTGAACGCGCGGCAGGTCGACATCGACTCCACCAACGGGCTCGTCTACCTCGGCTACACCGGCACGGCCACGGGATCGGGCGGCTTCACGGTGCTCGACCTCGCCACCGGCGCCCAGCTCGGCGACTTCGCCGACCCGGCCTACGGCAAGGACGGCTACGGAATCTCGGTCGACGAGGCGAACCAGCGGGTGTTCGTGTCGAACCGCGACTTCCGGCTCAACCCGCCCGGCTCCGAGCTGGATGCGGTGTCGGTGACCGTCAGCCAGCGCCGCGGCGTGGGCGGCCCGACGGATCCGACCGACCCGACCGATCCCACCGACCCGACCGACCCCGAGCCCCCGATGGGCCTCGCCTACACGCCCACCGCTCTGGCCGCCATCCCGTCGGCCGCGGCGAGCGCCGATCTCGACGTGAAGCCCGTGGGCTCGGCGGTCGACCCGGCCACCGGCCACGTCTTCGTGGGCAACGAGCAGCGGCCCGCCCGCGTGCTCGAGATCGACCCGGTGACGGATGCGGTGATCGCGACCCACGCGATCGCCGGCGCCGAGGGTGAGGGCGTTCGCGACGTCGCCCTCGACCCGGCGAACCGGGAGCTGTACGTGGCGTACGGAAACGCCTGGGTGGTGCTCGACCTCGCCACCGACGCCGTGAAGCGGGGCCCGTTCACCTTCGCGGCGAACGTGCGCGGACTCGACGTCGACCTCACCACGAACCGCGTCTACGGGGCCACCCGGCAGACGGGCTTCCAGGTGATGGACGCGCAGACCGGTGCCGCACTGCAGACCGTCGACACCCCGGGGGCGGCCTGGACCACCCACGGCATCGCCGTCGACCCGGTGGCGAAGCGCCTCTACGCCACCAACGACAACTCCTCGGGCACCGAGGGCGTGCGGGTCTACGACGCCACCACCTACGAGCTGCTGCAGACGCTCGCGGTGGCCAAGCCCGACTACCGGTCGGTGGCGGTCGACCCCGTGGCGGGCCGGGTGTACCTCGGCCACTCCAGTGACGCCTTCGACGCCAGCGGGGTACGGGTGCTGCAGGCCGCCGATCTCACCGAGATCGCGAACTACCCGGGCAGCGCCTACGGCAACAAGGTCTACGGGGTCTCGGTCGACCCGTCCCGAGGCGTGGTCTACGTCTCGGCCCGCGACCGCTTCCCCACGGGCCTGATCTCCCTGCAACGCGCCCAGTAACTCGCAAACCGGCCATTGCGTCGCGAAAAGTCGTGCTCACCGGCGAGTGAGCACGACTTTTTGCGACCCAAGGGGCGTTGAATTGCTGCATGAGAACTGTGACGGGCGTGGTGCGGCTGGCTGTGGGCGTGGGGCTCGCGCTCACCATCGGCATCCAGATCGCCGACCGGGTGGCGAACGACGCCTTCGACCCGTGGGAGTACTTCAGCTATTTCACCATCGAGACGAGCCTGTTCAACATCGTGGTGCTCCTCGTGGGCGGGATGCTGGCTCTGCGCAGCCGGGTCGATCCGCAGCTGTTCACCACGGTGCGCATGGCCACCCTGAGCTACGCCATCGTGACGGGGGCCGTGTACAACCTGCTGTTGCGCGGCATCCCCTCCACCGACAGCTTCCAGGCGCTGAGCTGGCCGAACGAGGTGGTGCACGTGTGGGTGCCCATCTTCCTGGTGCTCGACTGGCTGCTCGCCCCCGGCCGGCCGGCGCTGCCGTGGCGGGCGCTCTGGGTGGTTCCGGCCTATCCCGTGGCCTGGGCCGTGTACACGTTCATCCGCGCCGGAGCCAGCGGGGGAGAGATCTACCCCTACCCGTTCCTCGACCCGGCCACGGCCGGCTGGGGCAGCGTCTTCGCCTACGTCGTGGCGCTCACCCTGGTGCTCGTGGGGCTCGGGGCGCTCGCGGTCACCTACTCGCGCCGCGTCGGGCCGAACCGGATGCGCGAAACCGGACGACGCAATCCGGAACAAAAGCGGGCAGCGATGCGTTGACGCACAATGGATTACGGATGAAGGAGACCCCATGAGCCGCACCGAGAGTGTGCCGACGATCGCTGAGCCGGTGCACGAGCTCATGTCGCCCGAGCAGAACGTGACCCGCATCATGAAGACGGGCACCGTCTGGTTCGGCGTGGCGGTGGGCGCTTCGGCGTTGGTGCTGGGCATGCTGCTGTCGTCGGGCTGGCGCCCCGACATCCTGGAGCCGGGCGAGGGTGTCATGTTCTGGCTGGGTTCGTTCTTTGTGGCGCTCAGCATCGGCCTGATCGGCTGGTCGGGCTGCCCCATCCTCGAGGTCGACGTGCCGACGGCCGACCGCAACAAGTCGCGCACCATGCAGCTGGGAACACTGCTGTTCATCGTGGGCGGCGCGCTCGCGATGTTCGCGGTGCTGCTCGGGCCGGCGCTCTAGTCGGTATCCGCCGCCGAGCGGCTCGCCGCGAGCGGCTCGCGGGCTAGCCCTTCAGGTCGCTCGCGAGCACGAGCGGCACCTCGACGGTGGTGGCTCCGAGCGTGAACGCGGCGGAACCCACGACCTCGCCCGCCACACCCGAGCTGCGCTCCGACAGGGTGACCGAGGCCGTGACGGGCGTGCCGGCGAAGACGGTCGCTGTCCGCGCATCCCTCGCCACCGCTTGCACGACCTCGCCCGACGACGCGGTGTAGCCGCCGAACGACTGGCCGGCCTGCGCGAGCACCAGCTCGGAGAGCCCGGCTCGAGCGCTGGCGAGCAGTGCGCGGGTCGAGGCGAATCGCGCGTCGAGCGACGGGGTGCCGAGCACCACCGCCACGAGCGTGGCCGATGACGACCCCACCGGCACCACAGCCGACGTGAGCAGCGTGAAGCCGGCGTAGCTGGTGGAGCCGGTCTTGAGCCCGTCGACACCGTCTTCGCCGAGCAGGATGTTCTGGTTGGCGATGGTGCCGAGGTCGGCCTGCTGCTGGCTGGACTGCCCGGTGATGGCCAGCAGGGCGGGGTTCGCGTGAGCGAGGGATGCGACGCGAAGCAGGTCGGTGGGGGTCGAGGCGCTGCCCGGGTTCAGCCCGCTGGCATCGGCCAGCGTGGTGGCGGTGAGGCTGTGCGCGTCGAGCCAGGTCCGCGCCGCCGCGAGGAAGGCCTCCTGAGACCCGAAGGCCCAGCGCGCCGCCGTCTCGGCGTAGTTGTTGGCGCTGGTGAGCAGGGTGATGGCGAGGGCGTCGTGCAGGCTCACCTGCTGGCCCACGCGCATCGGCTCGGTGAACTGGCCCTGGGCCTCGACCTCGGCGGTGACGTCGAGATCGGACTGGGTGAGGGTGATGGTTGGGCCCTGGTCGGCCGTGCCGTCGTCGGCGGCCGGGGCGAGCGGATGCGCGTCGAGCACCACGAGCGAGGTGATGACCTTCGTGATGCTCGCGATGGGCACCGGGGTGGTGGTCGCGGGCTCGGACTGGCCGAGCAGCTCGACGCTGCCGTCGGCCGCCGCGATGCCGACGGCGCCGACACCCTGACCGGTCTCGGGCAGCGCGAGGGCGGCCGGGGCGGTCGGCGGGAACACGGGGGCGTTCGTGGTGACGGCCGCCGGCGCGGCTGAGGCGATGGGTGCGGTGCCGGGCGCCCCGCTCGCCGACCCGGGACCCGCATCGGGGGCGGTGCAGCCCGTGAGAACGATGGCCACGACCAGGGCGAGCGTCGCCGCCGGGGCGGCGGGTCCGGTGGTTCGGGGTCGTCCGGCGGTTCTGCGCATCACCGCCTCAGCCTAGGCGTGGCTCCGTCTGCTTCGCGGCAGTGTTCACTCGTGCTCGGGGAGCACGGGCGACGACCAGCCCTCGTCGCGGTCGAGCTGCCTGGCCCGGCTCACCGAGCCCGCTCCGAACCGGTCGCGCACGGCATCGAGCACCGTGTCGAGGCGCGCGTCGTCGTTCCAGTCGATCGGCAGTTCGGGCTGAAGGCTGTCGGCGCGCGCCAGCTGTGCGAGCGAGATGCCGATCAGGGTGATGCCGCGCTCGGCGATCTCGGGCTGCGCAGCGGCGAGCAGCTGCCGGGCCACGGCGAGGAGCACCGCGGTGCGATCGGAGGCGGAGCCCACGGTGTGCGAGCGGGTGGCCTTCGTGAAGTCGCCGAACCGCAACCGCAGCACCACGGTGCGGCACACCCGGCCGCCGTCGCGGAGCCGCCGTCCGAGCCGATCGACGATCTGGGTGAGGAAGAGATCGAGCTCCTCCGGCGACCGCGGGCGGGTGCCGAGCGCCCGCTGGGACCCGATCGACGACCGCCGGCGCGCGGTGTCGACCGGGCGCGGATCCTGCAGGCGGGCCAGCGCGTGCAGGTGCGCGCCGGCCGAGCGGCCCAGGAGGTTCTCGGCGGTCGAGGCCTCGAGCTCGGCCAGCTGCCCCACGGTGGTCACGCCGAGCCTGTGCAGCTTGGCAGCGGTCACGGCACCGACGCCCCACAGCCGTTCCACCGGCAGCGGGAAGAGGAACGCCTGCTCCTCGTCGGGTTCCACCACGAGCAGGCCGTCGGGCTTGCTCACGGCGCTGGCCACCTTGGCGAGGAACTTGGTGCGCGCCACGCCCACCGAGATCGCGAGCCCCACCTCCACCCGGATGCGCTCCCGGAGCCGCACCGCGACCTGCTCCGGCGTGCCCGCGATGCGCCGCAGACCGCCCACTTCCAGGAACGCCTCGTCGATCGAGAGTCCTTCCACGAGCGGCGTCGTGTCGCGGAAGATGGCGAAGACGGCGCGGCTGGCCGCGGAGTAGGCCTCCATCCGCGGCGGCACTACGATGGCATCGGGGCAGAGCTCGCGGGCCTGCCGCCCTCCCATGGCGGTGCGCACCCCGCGCGCCTTCGCCTCGTAGCTGGCCGCCAGCACCACGCCGCCGCCCACGATCACCGGCCGGCCGCGCAGCGACGGGGCGTCGCGCTGCTCCACCGAGGCGTAGAACGCGTCGAGGTCGGCGTGCAGCACCGTGGCCTGGCCCCGCATCCCGTCTCCTGCCTCGCGCGGTGCGGTTCGCGCGTCGCGCCCGTCATCCGTTCGTTCTGGGATGCTCGCACGCACCGGAGACATCGGCCCGGGCAGGCAGGGTCAGGCGCCGAGGGTCGGGCCGGGCGGGTCGGGCGGGTCGGGCCGGTCACTGCTCGCGGGCCGCCCTCGCGCGGGCCTTGATGGCCACGATCACCTCGGTCTTGGCGTCGGCGTAGTCGTTGGTGTCGGTCCAGTCCCGCTCGAACAGCTCACGCTTGGTGCGTTCGTACAGGGCCCGGTCGTCGGCGTCGCGCCGCAGGTGGTCACGGAGCAGCAGGTACTCGGCGACGGCGGGGTCGTCGTGCTGGTAGATGTGCACGTGCACGTCACGCTCCGGGGTGCGCACGAGGCGGTGCCCGGGCTCCCGAACCCGCAGCCGGTAGCCGGCGGCCAGCATCGGGTCGAGGTAGTCCTCCTCGGCGGTGATGTCGTCGACCGACACCACGATGTCGATGATCGGCTTCGCCGCCAGACCGGGAACCGAGGTCGACCCGATGTGCTCGATGCCGAACCCGTGGCCCGCCTCCGCGTTGGTCGCGAGGGCTTCCCGGATGCGCGCCCGGTGCTCGAGATACCGCTCGGGCCAGCGGTCGTCGTAGTCGCGGAGGTCGGTGTGGAGCCGTTCGGGGCCGCCGATCAACTCGAGGGAGGAGACATCCGGTCGTCGTGGTGGGGTTCGGTTCACCGGCTCATTCTGGCAAGGCGTGCTGGGAGATCTCGGGCCGTGTGCGTGTCAACCTAGCGTTGACATGCACACCTCGGCTGCCTAGCATCGAGGCATGATCGAATCGACCTCCCCGTCCCCAGGATCGCTCACCGCGCTGGCCTCGGCGCTCGATGGCGACGGCTCGTCGCCGGTCGCCCCCGGCGACGAGATCGAGCTGATCGCGCGGGCCGACGAGCTGTCTCGGCTGTCGCAGGCCCGCCTGTACGAGCTGGTGGCGGTGGCGCGCGACCGCGGCATCCCGTGGCCCGCCATCGGCGCCGCTCTGGGGGTGAGTCGACAGGCCGCTTTCAAGCGGTTCGGTGCGGCGGGCCAGGACAAGCCCGGCGCCGAGGGGGTCACCATCGACCTGATCGACCGCACCGTCGCGGTGTTCCAGGCCCTCGACGCCGACGACTACGACGCCGTGAAGGCGCACATGACCTACGCCTGCGCGCGCGCCCTCAGCAAGCGGCGGGTGATGCAGATGTGGAGCACGGTCGTCGCGTCGTCGGGCCGCCTGGAGGGCTGCGACGACTCGACCGTGCAGACGCCCGACGGCCGGAGCGCGCTCGGCAAGCTCGCCAACCGGCATCTGCTCACGGGTGCGGTGGTGCAGACCACGCTGCGGCACGAGGCGGGGGAGTGGCTGGCGCGCGTGGCCTACAACGGGTCGGGCCGGATCACCGGGCTGCTCGTGGCGCCTCCCGGAGCCCGCGACCTCGCGTTCTGACGGGGCGCGTCGGTCGAGCTGCTCCGGCCTGGCCCGACGCTCTCGCGCGTCTCGGCCCGGCCTGGCCCGACGTGCCGGCCCGGCCCGGCTCGGCCGTGTTCAGCGCATCAGGTCGAGCACGGCCACGCCGGCACCGAGCGCCCACTCGTTCGTCAGCGACGCCAGCTCCGGCACATCCTGGAGCACCACGCCGCCCGAGGTGAGAACCACCACCACGTCGCCGCGCACCACCTGCACGCCCGTCGCGTCGAGCTGAGCGGCCGGGTCGTAACCGCCGCCCACCTTCAGCGCCCAGGCGCCCGCGGCCGTCACCCGCGGGTCGTCGACGTTCCAGCCGAGTGGCTGCATGCTCTCCTCGGTATACGTCGGATCGTGCGAGACCCCGAGCGAGATCGCGCCGTACGACGCGAGGTCGGTGCTGCCGTCGGCCGTGGCGGTGGTGTACCAGCCGCAGCCGAGCGCCGGGCCGTCGGAGCCGTTCGCCACGCCGTTCTCGGTGTCGGCGATCTCGACGAGCCCCGCGACAACCGGCCCGAGGGCCGCCTTCACCTCGTCGCAGCTCGGGAATCCGTCGGCCGAGGCGCTCGAGGTGGCGTCGGGTGTCGGGATGGCCTCGTCCGGCGAAGTGGTCGCGTCGGTCTGGCTCGCCGCCGGCCCTGCTCCCGCATCCCCGGAGCCGGCGTCATCCGCTGCATCGACGGCGCCGCTGCAGCCGGTGAGGAGGGCGCTCGTGAGCGCCAGCACCGTGGCTGTCAGCACGAGGGTGCGCGGGGCTGTCGTTGGGCGTGGGGCCATGGGGCGGTCCTCTCCTCGTTGTCGAATCCGGTGACGAGGTTACCGATGACGCGGCGCAGGATTCAACCGGCAGTGCCTTCCCGCCGTCCTCATTCAGCCCTGACGGGCCTTGAAGCGCGGGTTCAGTTTGTTGATCACGAAAACGCGGCCGCGCCGGCGCACCACCTGCGACCCCGGCATCGACTTCATCGACTTCAGTGAGTTGCGGACCTTCATGACGACCTCCGGTTGTTATTGAGAACGATTCTCAAATACAGTAACTCACCATGAGTGACCGAATCGACCTCTCCTCCCAGCGCGGGCTGGCCATCACCCTCGTGAGCGGCAGCGACGTCGCCGACACGGCGCGGGTGTGCGAGGTGCTGAGCGGCAGCACGGCCGAGAGTGGATGCCGCGAGTTCGACGTGCCCGACGTCGACGAGGCGGGGCTGGCCCTCGAGCTCGCCTCGCGCTTCGCCGACGAAGCCGCCCGTTCGCCGGCCGGTCTCCGGGTGGTGGCGCTCGAACCCGCCATCGATGTGATGGAGGTGGGGCTCGTGCTCGAGCACATCCTCGAGTCCAGCCGGCTCGTGGCTCCCGTCTGCATCCAGGACGTGGTGGCCGTCTCGTCGACGGCGGAGATCGTGGGCTGCCTCATCGGGGCGGCGGACCCCGTGTCCGCGGTCGCCGCGGAGGCCGGCGACATCGAGGTGCCGGGCCGCCTGGCAGCTCGGCTGGAATTCGCGAGCCTGATCGTGCTGAAGGATGCGGGGGCCGCCCCGCCGGAGTCGCGACTCGTGCGGATGCTCCTGGCGCACCTCGCGCCGGCGGCCAGGGTGCTGACCCTGGCCGAACTCAGTGAACTCGCCGAGAGCTCCCCACTGCGTCGGCTGCACCGGCTGCCCGTGCGGGGTCGGGCTCACCGGCTCGGTGCGTCGATGGGCTGGCAACTGCACCTCGCCGAGGGGGCACCGGCGGCCGGCGACCTCGGGCCGATCGGCGTGCACGTCTTCCGCGACCCGCGTCCGTTCCATCCCGGACGCCTGTTGGCGGCGATCGAGAACGAACTCACCCGCGAGCGGGTCGGTCGGGTCGCGCGATCCCGCGGGTTCGTGCGCCTGGCCACCCGCCCCGACACGGTCGGCTCATGGTCGACGGCGGGAGACGTGCTCGATCTCGGCCCGACGGCCCTCCGCAGCTGGGATCCGGACTCGCCGATCGGTCAGGAGATCGTCTTCTTCGGGGTCGAGCTCGATCGCGACCGCATCGACGCGGCCCTCACGGCGTGCCTTCTCGACGGCTCCGAGCTCGAGGCGGGCCGAGACGCGTGGGCGCGCTACCCCGACCCCTTCCCGGAGTGGGCGGCGACCCACCACCACTGACCCGATGGGGGTCTAGTGCTCGTCGTAGTGCTCGCCGTGCGCGGCGTGCTTGTGGCCGTCGTGGAGGTAGTCGACGTGACCGTCGTGGTCGACGGTGTCGTGGCCGCAGTCTGCTCCGTGGGTGTGCTCGGCGCTCGTGTGCTCCGCCACGCTCTCGTGCTCGTCGTAGTGGTCGTCGTGCAGGGCGTGGTGGTGGGTGCCGTGCACGTAGTCGACGTGCCCGTCGTGCTGAACGGCCTCGTGGCCGCAGGTGGCGCCGTGCTCGTGCTCGGTCACGGTGTGCTCGGCGTGGATCTCGGTGGTGCTCATGGTCGGCCTTCCGCTCGTCTCGGGTGAGTCGTCGTCCTCATCGAGGCGACTGCACCAGCTTGACTGAAACATAAGCACATTGCAATATGTGCGGGTAATTGAGAGACGTTCTCACTCACCTCTCCAGGGCGTGCCGCACCGCGTCGTCGACGATGTGGGAGACGTGCTCATCCGCCACCTCGTAGTGGGCCTCCCGGCCGCTGCGGCGCACCGACACCAGCCCGGCCGCCCGCAGGTTGCGCAGGTGCTGCGAGACGAGCGGCTGCGACAGGTCGCTCTCCTCGGCCAGATGCCCCACCGTCGACGAGCCGTTCGCGAGAATGCGCAGGAGCTTCAGCCTCGACGCCGACGAGAGCGTCTTGAAGAGTTCGGCAGCGGGTTCCAGATCCTCGTCCATCTGTACATATAAACAGACATGAATGCATCCGGTGCCGGCGGGCAGCATCCGTCGGCGTGCGGGAGGCCGTTCAGTCCAGGCCGAGCGCGAACACGACGTCGGTGTAGCCGGCCGCCGCCTCGTCGAGGTCGGGCCGGCGGGTCAGGCCGCCCCGAGCCGCCGTCCGCTGCGAGGCGACGTTGTCGGCTGTGGTGTAGGCCACGAGCGGATGGCGCTCGCCGAGCGCGTGCCAGCGCGCCACGGCCGCAGCCACCAGCTCGCTCGCGAGCCCCCGGCCCCACGCCGCCGGCGCGAACCGGTAGTACAGGTTGTACACCAGGCGCCCGCGCCACTCGACCAGGCGGATTCCGCCGAAACCGATGACGGTGCCCGGGGCCTGTCGGTCTTCGACCGCCCAGTAGCCCTGGCCGTCATCGGCCCAGGCCGCCGCCCATTCCCGGGCGCGCGCGTCGGCACCCGGTCGTTCCGTCATCGGCCCGGCCGGGTTGTGCGCGTTCGTGCGTGGGTCGGAGTGGATGACCCAGATCGCATCGGAATCCTGCTCGGTGATGGGGCGCAGGCGCAACCGGTCGGTCTCCAGGGTGCTGTGCTCGTTCACGCCGACATGCTACCCACCGCGACCGACGGGCCGGGACAGAGCCGATCGCCACCCCGCCGACGCGAACGGCGCACCCGGGGTGTGCCCGGGTGCGCCGTTCGCGGTCGCCGCTACTGCTGGATGAAGGCCAGCAGGTCGGGGTTGATCACGTCGGCGTGCGTCGTGAGCATGCCGTGCGGGTAGCCCTCGTAGATCTTGAGGGTCGAGTTGCTGAGCAGTTCGTGCTGCTTCAGCGAGGCATCCTTGTAGGGCACGACCTGGTCGTCGTCGCCCTGCGTCACCAGAACCGGCACCGAGATGGCCTTGAGGTCGTCGGTCTGGTCGGTCTCCGAGAACGCCTTGATGCCCTCGTAGTGGGCCAGGGCGCTGCCCGTCATGCCCTGGCGCCACCAGTTGTCGACCACCGGCTGCGACAGCGTGACGCCCTCGCGGTTGAAGCCGTAGAACGGCCCGGATGCGACGGCCACGTAGAACTCGGCCCGGTTCGCCGCCAGCGCCTCGCGGAACCCGTCGAACACCGAGATCGGGGTTCCGTCGGGGTTGGCGTCGGTCTGCACCATCAGCGGCGGAACGGAGGAGACCAGGACGGCCTTCGCCACGCGCCCCTGGGGCTCGCCGTACTGGGCGACGTAGCGGGCGACCTGGCCGCCACCGGTCGAGTGGCCGATGTGGATGGCGTTGCGGAGGTCGAGGTGCTCGACGACGGCGTTGGCATCACTGGCGTAGTGGTCCATGTCGTGACCGGTGCCGATCTGCGACGAGCGGCCGTGACCGCGGCGGTCGCTCGCGATCACGCGGTAGCCCTTCGATAGGAAGAACAGCATCTGGGCGTCCCAGTCGTCCGACGACAGCGGCCAGCCGTGGTGGAACATGATGGGCTGGGCATCCTTCGAGCCCCAGTCCTTGTAGTAGATCTCTGCGCCATCATCCGTGGTCACAAAAGGCATGATCGATCTCCATTCTCATGTCGAACCAAGCCGGGCTCGGGACGACCAGTGGGCATTACACTCCGCGACGAAGCGGAGCGTGGCTTCACACTAACTCCGGGGCGAGGGCGTGTTGAGGGCTGAGTCGAGGGTTCCGACATCCGTTCAGTCAGTTCGCTCTGAAGGTCGCTCCGAGCGCCCACCGCCGGCGGCCACCGGGTTCTCACTGCGGCATGCCATCATGCTGTACCGGGACGCCGCCCCGCCCGCTTCGACCGTTTCGTGGAGGACCACTCATGGCCAGTGCACCGCCGGAGTTCGACCGCCAGGCCGCGGTGGTGCGCTCCCTGCTCGGCTGGGGAGTGGTGGCGGGCCCGTTCTTCGTGGCCTTCAGCCTCGTGATCGCGGCCAACCGCCCGGGCTTCGACCTCGGCGCCGACTCCCTGGGCCTGCTGCTCGTCGGCGGGTCGGGCTGGGTGTTCGGCATCGCCCTGGTGCTCTCCGGGGCCATGACCATCGTGGCCGCCTCCGGCCTCTGGCGCACGCCAGACTGGCCGCGCACGGCGGCCGTGCTGGTGGCCGTGTACGGCGGCTGCCTGGTGCTGAGCGCGTTCGCGATCCCGGATGCCGCCGGCTCGGTCACACCCACGGTTCCCGGGGTGCTGCACCTGGTTTTCGGTGCGATCGGCTCGCTCACGCTGGGGGTGGCGGCCATCGTGGCGGGCGGCTGGTTCCGCCGCCGCACGTCACGCGGGTCGCTGTGGTCGCTCGTGGCCGGCATCGTCGTGATCATCGGCTTCGCGGCGGGCGGCGCGGTCGAGCCCGAGTCGGGCGGGGTGCTGTTCACCTGGCTCGGGATGATCGTGGGCTGGCTGTGGCTGGCCCTCACGTCGATCGCCGCCTACCGTGCGGTGCCGCACCCGCTCCGGTCGCACCGGCAGGTGCCGGGGGATGAGGCGCTCGGGGGGTAGGCGCGGCTGATCACGAGGCGGGGTGGTAGTACAGCGCCACGTCGACGGGGTCGCCCGACGCGGTGAACAGGAACTCGGTGCCGCCCTCGGCGGCGGTGAAGTCGCCCGAGGTGAGAGAGCCTGTGCACGGCCCGGAGATGACCGGCGACGCCACGCCCCCGGTCGTGATGGCCAGGACGAGCTCACCGCCGCCGCGGCACGCCAGGTGGAACGAGTAGTCGCCCGGGGCCAGGCTCAGGGCCGTGACCCGATGGCTCTGGGTGGTCTCGGCGTCGAGGTGGGCGGTGATGCCCTCCGGGGTGTTCTCGAGGCCGAACTGCGTGGTGACGTCGGAGGCGATGCCGTCGGTCCACCGCGTCGCGTCGGCGGGGTCGTAGGGAGCGCTGGGGTCGGTGGCCGAGAGGGCCCTCGAGGTGGGCGACGGGGTGGGGGTCGCCGTCGACACGGCGCTCGGGGTGCTCGGGGTGCTCTGCGTGCTCGCTGTCGGCGAGGCCCCCGCATCCGACTGCCCGCCCGTGCACCCGGCGAGCACGGCCGCACCCCCCAGTGCAGCGGTGGCCGTGACGAGACGGATGGACCGGCTGAGGTTTCGCATCACTCCAGCCAACAACAGGCGACAGCGGTCTCGCCGACCTGCCAGGGTTCTTTACGGTTCGCGTCGCCCGGGTCGCGGGGCGCAGCCGGCTCGGCGGGGACTCAGCGGTCGAAGAGGTTGCCGAGGCCGCCGAGGCCGGGGATCTCGAAGTTCGAGCCGAAGTCGGTGAGCTGCTCACCCAAGCCCGTGGCCTGTTCGCCCACGCCGGTCACGGCATCCGTCGCCCCCGCCGCGAGGTCGTCGGCGCCGGTGGCGAACTCGCCCAGGCCGCCGCTCAGGGCCTCGAAGTCGACACCGAGGTTCGTGGCCTGCTCGAGCAGGGGAGCGGCCACGCTGCTCACGACCGCACCGCCGGCGACGGCGGCGAGGAGTCCGCCGGCCACGCCGAGCCCGGCTCCCGCGACGGCACCGGCGCCCACGCCGAGGCCGGCTGCGCCGAGGGCTCCGGCGCCCGAACCGCGTCCCGCACCGGCGCCCGGGGTCGCCTTGGCGAACAGTCCCCGCAGGAGGCCCGGCTTGTGCGCCTCGCCACGGGTGGCCGCCCGCGCCAGGTCGTCGGCCGACGCCGAGGCCGGTTGCTCATAGGGCGGCAGTTCGGCGCGCAGCCGCGACTCGACCTCGGCGCGCTGCGCCGGGGTGAGGCGCCCGAAGGCGTCGCGGTGCACCTGTTCGAGCTGCGCCGGGTCGGCGGTCTTCAGCAGGTAGTCGTAGCGGGCGATGGCGGCGCGGTCGTCGGCGCTCAGTGCGCTGCCGTGCGCCGGGGCCGGGGCCGGGGCAGAAGCCGGGGCCGGGGCCGGCGCGGGGCGAGCGGATGTCGCCCCGGTGCTGTGCGGCGTCACCGAACCCGGGCTACCCGCTCCCGACCCGCCGGTCACCTTGTCGGCCGCCGTGCGCACGAGGTCGCGCCAGTCGGGAGAACCCGATTTCCCGGCGCCGGCACCGGCCGCGCCCGTCGACGTCGACCCCTTCTTGTCGAGGGCCTTCGATGCCAGATTCAGGATGCGCTGCAGGTTGCTCACGGGGGCCTTCCGGTTCGGGTGAGGACGGGCGGTACGGTTTCCACCCTGTCGGCCGAACATTTGCAGCAGCCCCTAAACGGCCCGGCGAACGCCGAGCATCAGGTCTGCACCCGCCTACATCACCGCGCCGACGTAGGAGTACTTCACGAACACCTCCGAGGCGATCCCCGCCTCGTCGAGCACGCCCTGCACGGCCGTGAGCATGTACTTCGAGTCCCACCCCATGTAGAGGAAGTTCTCGGTGTCGAGCTCGTCCCAGTGACCCGTCCATGCCCGGCCGTCGTAGATCGGGCCACCGCGCCGCGCGCTGAACGAGATCACGGCCGGCCGCGCATCCGCCCACAGCCGCTTGAAGATGCGGTTGAACAGGTACTTGACGTCGTACACCTCCCAGTGCTCGCCGCGGTACTCCACGTACTCGAACTCGCGCTCCCAGCCGCGCGGCCAGCCCCGGCGGCGCACGGCGTCGAGGATGGGCGTGAGGTTGTCGTCGTCGATCAGCGCCGTGCCCGGCCGCTTCCACACCTCGAGGAAGCGCGCGGTCAGCTCCACCGTGCGTGCGGCGATCGCGGCCGTGCCCCAGACCTCCAGCGACGCGAGCGCCGAGGTGAGCGGCACCTCGCTCGCCGCGTACAGCCCGCGCTTCGCCGGGAACGACTGGTCGAAGGCCCGCTCGGCCAGCCCGTGCTCCAGCAGTGCCAGGTTGCCCAGCGTCTGCGCCAGGGCGCGGTGGCTGTTCTGCTCGTCGTCGCTGTAGTCGGCCCACTCGCGCTCGCCGTCGCCGCTCCAGCTGTCGGAGGGGGCGAGCGGTACGACGTGCTCGATCTCGAGGCCGGGCGACGCCGAGCCCGCGGTCGAGGCGACTCCCGCCAGCCGGCCGAGCACGTACGCGGCGTGTGGCAGCTCGGTGTACTTCAGCCCCACCTTCACGCGCTCATCCGACGGCGTGATGCGCGAGAACGCGTGCTCGAGGCTTTCGGCGCCCTCGGCCCGGGCCCGGCACAGCCGCGCCACGAGGCGGTCGTTCGTGAGCCCCACCACGGTGCGGCGCAGCAGCAACGACTGCACGTTCTCGAGCAGCTCGATCAGCCCCGCCGTGCCGAGCTCGCCGAGGGCGTGGTCGCGGTACGCCCGCATCACCAGGGGGTACAGGCCGCGGCCGAAGGTGTTCACCCAGCCCAGCTGCCGGGCGATGGCCGGGTCGGTCTCGAGCGACGGGTCGAGCAGGATGCGGTAGGCCGCCGAGAACTCCCGCCACTCGGTCGCGTGCCGGCGCAGGGTGGCCAGGTCGAGTCGGGGGAACTCCTGCCGGAAGGCGTCATACACGCCGCGCTCCCCGGCCACCACCACCTCGCGGCCCGTGGTCATCACCAGGTAGTGCCGCCAGAAGCTCGCGATCGACTCACCCGTGTTCTGCTCGATGGGCAGCCAGTACTCGTCCTCGATCTCGCTCTGCTCGGCGTGCGAGAGCCCCATCAGCACGTAGTTGTGGATGAGCTCGTGGTCGCGCAGCGGCTCGCCCGTGGAGTTCAGGCTCTCGAAGATCTGCTGCGCGTTCGCGTCGGGGCCGAGCGTGATGGCCACGTGCTCGAGCTTCTGCAGCCCGCGCCAGATGCGGGGGGCCTCCTCGGCCCGGATCTGGCTGCGGAAGAACGCGTAGTTGTCGTCGAAGCGCGATTCCCGCAGCTGGTCGCCGGGCTCCCGCCGGTCGAGCACGACGCTCTCGAACACCTCGGCCCAGGCGCGGTGGGGCCGCAGCCGCGTGCTCATGCGGGGTGCGGCGGTGCCGGCGCCGGTTCCGGATGCCGCGTCACCCCGCTCGCGCACCAGCACGCGTTCGAGTTCCGTGGCCAGCTCGGGGTGGTCGTCGCGGATGGTGTGGTGGAGGGCCGCGATCAGCAGCATCAGGGTGGTGATGCGCTGCTGGCCGTCGATCAGCACGAGGGCGGCGTCGTCGCCGTTCGTGCCGTCGGTCGCCGTGTTCTGGGTCGCTGTGTTCTGGGTCGCTGTGTTCTGGGTCGCCGTGTTCTGGGTCGCCGTGTTCGCGGTCGCCGTGTTCGCGGCCGACAGGATGGATCCGATGAAGTGCGTCTGCGCGTCGTCCGACTCCGCCACGGCCCGGATGTCGCCGAGCAGCTGCTCGCAGCCGCCGATGTCCCACCGGTACTGCCGCTGGTACACCGGCACCACGATGGTGGTCTCGGGGTCGGAGAGCCAGCCGATCGTGTTCACGGCGGTGGCTTCGACGTTCGTGGCAGTGACCATGTTCTCGCTCTCCCCGGGGCGCCCGTGGCGCCCGAGGTGCCAGGGCGCGCAGCCGCCGAGTCTAGCCGACGCTGCTGACGCCGGAGCGGGGCCGCGCGCGGCTCGCGTCAGCGGAACGAGGCGCCACCGCCCCCGCCGGTCAGATGCGTACGTTACGGTCGCAGCATGAGAAGCACGGCCGGCGCGCGCCGCTCCGACGCGGCCCGCGAGGCCCTCGGCCACTTCGCGCGGGGCGGTTTCGACGGCACCCCGGTGAGCGCGGTCGCCGACGCCCTCGGCGTCTCGCAGCCCTATCTGTTCAAGCTCTTCGGCAGCAAGACCGGGCTCTTCGTGGCCTGCGTCGAGCTCTGCTACGACCTGATCGAGGCGAACGCCAGGGCCCGGCTCGCCGCCGCAGAGGCCGAGGGGCGGGCGGGCAGCCTCGACGACATCGGCGACGCCTTCCGCACCACCATCGCCGACGCCGACCTGCTCGCCTTCCAGCTGCAGGCCTGGGCGGCCTCGGCCTCGCATCCCGGTCAGCCCGAGATCAGGGAGGTCGTCTCTCGCCGTCTCCGCAGCAGCCTAGAGCTCAGCCGGGAGCTCACCGGGGCCACTGCCGACGAGGTGAACGAGATGTTCGCCCGCGGGACCCGATTGGTCGTGACGACGGCCCTCGACATCCGGTTGCTCGAGAACGAACCGGATGCCGAGAGCCCGTCGCGCTAGCCGGTGACGGTGAGCGTGTTGGTCACCGACACCAGGGCCACGGTGGCCGCCATGATGAACCCGCCGATGTAGGGGTTGTTCGTCACCCGGTAGAGCTTGCGCGAGACCACGGCCGCCACCGCGAGGATGACGATCACCGGGAACAGCCAGATGCTGAAGATGCCGCCGAACCCGGGCACGAGCTCGCCGCTGGTGAAGAACACCGTGTACTGCACCACCACCAGCACGATCGGTGCGAGCGAGTTGAACAGCGCGAGCACCGCGGTGTTCACCCACTCCCTGCCACCGAGGGTGAAGCGGTTGAACACGTTGATGGCCACCGAGTTGGCGAAGAAGTACACCAGGAAGAACGGCAGCACCAGCAGAGCCAGCGGGATCTTGTCGGGCGTGAACCACTTCACCGCGATCACCCAGATGCGGAAGTCGGTGGTGAAGAAGTAGTCCACCACGGCCACGATGCCGAACGCGGCCACCACCACGACGAGCCCGAGCAGGATGCCCTGGAAGAACTTCTTCCAGCCGGGCAGCATGCCGCCCGCCCTCAGGTCGACGCCGGCCTTCCGGCCGAAGGCGAAGTACGACACCGTCATGATGATGAGCGCCGCGCCGCCGTTGATGGCGGCCCACAGGGCGATGAAGAACACCGCTCCCTGCGGGAACAGCGAGGGCACGGAGTTGAAGGCCAGCGTGCCGATCGTGTCGTTCTGCGAGAGGGCGACGTAGGTGGCTCCTGAGATGAGGGCGGAGACCACCATCGAGCTCCAGAACCACACCAGGCCGCGGCGGGTCTGCGGTCGGGCGGGCTCGATCTCGGTGCGGCGGAGCCCGGCGAACGCGCGGGTGGCGAGCAGCGCCTTGGCGAACGCCACCAGGAAGATGCCGAAGCCGATCAGGCCGAGGGTGGTGAAGAACTCCTTCCACTGCCACACCTGGGCGCCCGGGTCGATCGGGTTCGGAGCTCCCAGCGTGGTGTCGAAGTAGTCGATCACGTCGGAGGTGGTGCCCTTCGAGAACGGCCCCCACGGGTGGGTCTGCGCGGGCGTGTAGAGGATGCGCTGCGCGTCCTGACCGTCGACCGACTGGGTGTAGAACTCGCCGGCCTCGCGCTGCTCGGTGTCGCCGGCGGCGGGATCGGCCCCGAAGTTCAGGAACGACTGGGCGTTGGGCGTGCCGACGAAGTCGCGCGGAGCCGTGAGGGCCACGCCGTTCGCGTCGTAGCTGCGGAAGAAGAACTCGTCGTACTGGTCGGCCACGAGGCCCACGTCGCGGGAGCCGTAGATGTTCGTGTACGCGCCGTCGGCGTCGGCGTAGAACGCCTCGTTGTCGACCAGCAGCACCGACTTGATCAGGGGAGTGGGAGCCGCATTGTCGGCCACCACGCTGTAGTTCGCGGCGCGGGCGCCATTGGAGTGACCGGTGATGCCGATGCGGTCGGTGTCGACGTAGGGCAGATCGGCCACGAGCTTCACGGCGTCGTAGAGGCCGGTGCCGTTGACCGGGATGTCGGCGTTGGCGAGCGGCTCGGAGTTGCCGTGCCCGTACATGTCCACCGCCACCACGACGTAGCCGCGGCGGGCGAGCTCGACGAAGTTCGCGTCCTGCATCTCGCGGTTGTTCCACCAGCCGTGGGTGACCACGACGGCGGGGGCCTTGTCGTCGGCGGTGGCGGTGTCGGGCTTGTAGAGCAGGGCGCTGAGCATCTCGCCCGAGGAGGTCTCCCACCTCATGTCCTTCACGGCCACGTGGCCGCTGTCCGTCTGCACCAGGGAGGCGCCGATCGCGGAGACGAAGCAGAGCGCGAGGGCCACCGCCAGCCAGATCGCGTTGCGCCGGAATAGGTTGAGCTTCATTGCTGTCCTTCGAGTAGTGACTGGTCGCTAACCATAATCTCCCGCCGAGCGGCGCTCCGGCCGATCGGGGCGAATTGCACATCTGTGCACGCGACAGGCCCGCCGGAGGCCTCGGACTCTTGTCAGGGGGCCCGATGTAGGGTTGCCTAAGTTCGGGCCTGTTAAAACGTGCTGGCCCTTTACGAAAGGACATGATTCGCGTCATGGGTTACATCAAGTCCGCCGCTCTCGAAGAGACCGGCTACGTGGTTCTCGACCGCTACAACAAAGAGATCGACCCCAAGGAGTGGCTCGACATCGAGTATGTCGACTGGAAGTCGTCGGGTGACACCCGCTTCTCTCCGCTCGCCAGCGCCAAGGGTGAGATCGAGTGCAACGGCTTCTGGAACCACAAGCCGCCGCGCACCGACAAAGACGGTGTCTGGATCGATTCCCAGACCGCCATCGCCCCCACGCTCACCGAGCGCGCGAAGGAGCCGGGCGCGAACGTGGGCCGCTGCCGCGTGATCGAGCTGCAGCCCAACAGCTACGCCGACGCGCTCTACAACCTGCACCAGGACGACAACAACCGTCTGAACCCGGATGGCACCGGCTGGGTGGTGCGCGGCTTCTTCAACCTCACCGACGACAAAGACAGCTACTTCGTGCTGCGTCACAACCGCACCGACCCCGAGGGTGAGGTGCGCATCGCACTGCCCGCCGGCGCTCAGCTCATCGTCGACACCCAGCGCCTGTGGCACGCGGCTTCGCACCCCGGTGCCGAGCCCCGGTACTGCCTCATCACGTCGTGGGAGTCGGGCCCCGAGCTCGACGCCTACATCGAGAAGTACAACGGGGTGAACCACGTCGACAGCGTCGAGGTGGACCAGGAGGTCCTCGACGCCGGCCAGGCCGAGCAGACCCGTCGCATCGCCGCTCGCGCCGCCGCCCTCGCCGCTCGCGGCCAGGCGGAGAAAGCGGTCATGAGCGAGGCCTGATCTCCGCTCGAACGCGAAAGGCCCCGGACCGATGGTCCGGGGCCTTTCCCGTCTCCGCGGAAGGAGCGTCAGTTCTGGGCGGCCAGCTCCGGCGAGAGGCGCACGAGGCGGGCCGTCGACGACTCGTCGATGTCGGCGATCGACTCGCGCGACTTGATGAAGTCCGAGAACGAACGGAACCCGAGGGCCTTCTCGCTGAACGACGGGTCCATGCGCTTCATCTGCGTCTTCACCTGTGAGCTGTGCAGCCACTCGGCGTCGTCCTTCTCGTGGCCGAGGCGCAGGGCGCGCTCGAGCAGGCTCGAGGCGAGCGCCTGGGGGTCTTCGGGCTCGGGCTCGGGCTCCGGCTCCTCCTCGATCACGTCGGCCGGGAACTTCGCGCGGCGCGGGCCCCGCTTCTTCGCGGCCGGCGGCGAGACCTGCTCGAGCGCATCCTGCAGCAGGCGCTCGGCGGCGGCCACGTCGGCGGCGACGGCGGCCGAGCTGTCGTCGGTCGAGCCGGTCGAGCCGGCGGTGGTTCCGGATGCGGCCGACGCGGGGTCGGCCGTCTCCTCGGCACCCTGGGCTGCGGCGGCGGCCGCGGCATCCGTCGCCGGCTTCTTCGAGCGGCGGCTGCGCGACGAGGGCGCCGCCTGGGTGCCCTCGGCGGAGCCGGCCGTCTTGTCGTCGGTGGTCGTGCCGTCTGGCGTCTTGTCGTCGCGCGCCGCCTCCTTGGCGGTGCCCGCTGCCGCCCGGGCGGCATCCGAGGCGGCCCGTGCGGCCTGCGAGGGCGACTTCACGCCCGGCAGCGCGTCGTAGGTGGCGAACTCGTCGCAGGCCGCGGCGAGCGAGCGGCTGGTGGAGCCGGCCACGCCGATGCCCACCACGTAGCGGCCGAGTCGCTTGCAGCGCTGCGCCAGCGCGATGTAGTCGGAGTCGCCCGCGACGATCACCACGTGGGTGAGGTCGGGCAGTCGGAACATGTCCTCGATGGCGTCGACGGCGAGGCGGATGTCGGCACCGTTCTTCGCGTACGCCGCCGCCGGGAACAGCTGCACCAGGTCGACCGCGCGCCCCACGAGCTGGCCGCGGTAGTCGGCGTTCACGGGCGCCGACCAGTCGGCGTACGCCCGCGTGAGCACGAGGGTGCCGAACGAGGAGGCGAAGTCGATCACGGCGCCGATGTCGACCGTGGCCTCGCGCAGTTTCTCGGCGGTCTCGGCATCCGGCTGCGAACCCACCGAGCCGAAGCCGCGCGCCTTGTCGCGCATGAACTGGCTGCGACCGTGAACCTGGTCGTAGCGGGAGATGATGATGTTGTCGAAGTCGATGTACACGGCGACGCGGGCGTCGGCGGATTCGGTCATGGAGAGCTCGTCTCGATCGGTGGCCAACCTCCAGTGTGGCCCGCGCGGGGCTCGTGCACCACTCGGTGCGGCCCGCGGCGGGTCGGAGAGGTCGGCCGGGCTGGGGTGGATGCGGGTCTGGGGTGGATGTCAGGGCCGGGGTGGATGGCAGGGCTGGGGTGGCTGGCCGGGCTGGGCCGGGGCTGTCCGGGTCGGTCAGTTGTGGGCGGTGAGCCAGGCGAAGGGGTCGACGGGGGTGTCGTCCAGGTGGATCTCGAGGTGCAGGTGCGCGCCCGTGGACGTGCCCGTGTTGCCCACCGAGCCGATCGCCTGGCCGGGCAGCACGGCCTGGCCCTCGGTGACGAGCGGTGACCCGCTGAGCATGTGACCGTACCAGCTGCTCACGTTCTGGCCGTCGATGACGTGGTCGATCACCACGTACACCCCGAGGCCGCCCGCGTCGGAGGACTGCACCAGGCGCACCACGCCGGCCGCGACCGCGTTGATGGGCTTGCCCTGCCCGGGGGTGAAGTCGACGCCCTTGTGGTTCGTGCTGCCGATGCCGCCGGGCGAGGAGCGCGGCCCGAATCCGTCGCTGATCGGCACGCCGACCGGGAACGGCCACTGCACGGCGCTGTCGGGGTTGTTCGTGAAGGTGGAGGCGGTGCGGAAGCCCACGGCAGCCGCCTTGGCAGTCGCGGTGGCGACGCGCTCGGCGGTGCGGGCCGCCGAGAGGGCCTCGGGGGTGGTGGCGTCGTAGCCGTCGCGCCAGACGGCGGGGGTGTCGCCGGAGGCGGTGAGCAGCTGCTGCGCGTCGGGCGCCTCGGCGGTGACCGGCGCGGCGCCGAACGAGGTCGCGGGCTCGGCGGCGGCCAGCGACGTGGCGGCGGCCAGCAGCGCGGCGAACGACAGGGCAGCGGCGGCGCGCAGCCGCGGTGGCCGGGGGCGGCGAGCCGACACCGGCGCGGAGCGGGCGGGCTCGTCGGGTGCTCGAGCGACGCGGGCCTGCACGGCGCGTTCTTGCACGGTGCGAGCCTGCACGGCGCGTTCCTGCTCCCGCAGTGCGCGCCGGCTGGGCAGAGCGACGGACGGGGATGAAGGGGAGGTCGACGACATTCGGGGTTTCGGGTTTCGCTTTCGTTCTGCGGGCCAGGGTTCGGCCGGCGCAGCTGACCAGGAGACGCCTCGGCGCATCCGGTGCTCCCAGCAACTCTAAAGACGTCTCATAGGTGATAGCTGAGTGTGCCGACCGGTTCGCGCACGTCTGCCGGTCGCCGACCCCCTCCTCGCCCCGGTGGTGGATGCGCGTGCGCGAGGCGCCGCGTGCGCGAACCCGAGGTCAGGGGCGGGTGCGGGCGGTGAGGGCGGGGAGCAGGGGGTTGGTGTCGTGGGGGTCGGTGATGAGTTCGGCGACGGCGTCGAGGGCGAGCACCGGATAGCGCGACACCGCACCGATCTTCTCCTCGCTCGCGAGCACGTACACGTCGGCGCTGCGGCCGGCGAGCACCCGCTTCGTCACGGCGTCGTCGAGGTCGCCCGTGGTGAGGCCGTGCTCCGGATGCACGCCCGTCACCCCCAGGAAGAACGCGTCGGCCGAGAGCCGGGCCGCCGCCTCGATGGCGAGCGGACCGCCGGCCACGAGGGAATGCCGGGTGAGCTCTCCGCCCAGCAGGATCACCCGCGCATCCGTCGTCTCGGCCACCCGCAGGGCGACCGCCGGGCTCGGCGTGATGACCGTGAGGCCGGCGCCCGCCGGCAACAGCCCGGCCAGCAGCAGAGCGGTGGTGCCGCCGTCGATGACGACGGTCGAGCCGGGGCGGATGCGCTCCGCGGCGGCCCGGGCCACCCGCTCCTTGCTGGCCGTGGCGAGATTCAGCCGTTCGGCCACCGGGCGATCGGCCGGGGGGACGGGCAGCGCCCCGCCGTACACGCGTATGCACGCTCCGGCGTCGGCGAGCTCGCGCAGGTCGCGGCGGATCGAGTCCTCCGACACCTCGAGCTCGGCGGCCGCGCTCTTGGCCACGATGCGGCCGTCGCGGGCCAGCAGCTCGAGCAGGTGGGTCTTGCGCTGGCTCGCGAGCATCCGTACTCCTTCACGATGTTGCAGGTTTGTACGTGTTTAACGATAGTGTCTGCGGCATGCAGAAGCCACTCGTCATCCTCATCGCCGGCCCCTACCGCTCCGGAACGGGCGGCGACCCCGACGCCATCGCCCGCAACCTGGAACGCCTCGAGCAGGCCGCCGCGCCGATCCACCGTCTCGGCCACATTCCGATGATCGGCGAGTGGGTCGCGCTTCCGGTGCTGCGGGGGCTGGACGCGAACGGCGGCGCCGCGGCACACGGCGTCGAGGGCGGCGGCGAGGGCGACGTGATGTACGAGGTCGCCAGCCGCCTGCTGCAGCACTGCGACGCGGTGCTCCGGCTGCCGGGCGACTCGGTCGGCGCCGACACCGACGTGGCCATCGCGCGGGAGCGCGGGCTGCCGGTGTACGTCGAGCTCAGCGACATCCCGGCCGCGCGGTAGGGGTCGCCGGGCGGCGTTCCGCAACCCCGGGCCGATGCGGTTCGACCCGGATAGGGTCGGGACAATGGAACTGGGCCTCTACGGAATCGTCGCCGTGGCCGTCATCGTGGCCGTCGCGGCGTTCTCGAAGCGCCTGGGGATAGCGGCACCCATCATCCTCGTGGTGGTGGGCCTCGGGCTGTCGTACCTGCCCGGGGTGCCCGAGGTCGAGGTGCCGCACGAGATCGTGCTCGACGGCCTGCTGCCGCCCATCCTCTACGCGGCCGCGGTGAGCGTGCCGGTCGTCGACTTCCGCCGCAACCTGGCGCCGATCGCGAGCCTGTCGGTGGTGCTGGTGATCGTCACGGCCTTCGCCACCGGTTTCCTGCTGTACGCGCTGCTGCCCGACCTCGACTTCGCGGCGGCGGTGGCGCTCGGGGCCATCATCAGCCCTCCGGATGCGGTGGCCGCCACCTCCATCGGCCGTCGCCTCGGCCTGCCCCCACGACTGCTCACGCTGCTGGAGGGCGAGGGGCTCGTGAACGACGCGACCGCCCTCGTGCTGCTGCGCTCCGCGGTGGCCGCCGCCGCCGGAGCGCTCGCCTCGCCCTGGGCGGGCGTGGCCGACTTCTTCTTCGCCGCGAGCGTGGCCGTGGTGGTGGGCATCGCGGCCGGTGCCGTGACGGTGTTCGTGCGCTCGAAACTCACCGACCCGGTGCTGGACACCGCGCTGTCGCTGGCCGTGCCGTTCGTGGCGTTCATGCCGGCGGAGCAGCTGGGCGCATCGGGGATCCTGGCGGTGGTGGTGGCTGGGCTGTACACGGGGCACGCGGCGCCCACGAAGTTCTCGCCGCAGTCGCGCATCAGCGACCGCATCAACTGGCGCACCATCCAGTTCCTGCTCGAGAACGGCGTGTTCCTCTTGATCGGGCTCGAGATCCGCACGCTGATCGAAGACGTCGACCCCACCGTGCTGGGCGTGGCGGACTCGTTCGGCATCGGGTTGCTGGCGACCCTCGCGCTCATCCTCATCCGGTACCTCTGGGTGGGGCCGCTGGTGTTCGGGTTGCGGCTGCGCGAGCGGAGGGCGGAGAGATCGACCTACCGCGCCCTGCTGGCGCTCTACTACTACCGGACCCATCCGGTCGACACGAAGCACCAGGCGCGCATCCGCAACCGGCTCGAGCGCGACTTCGGGCGGCGGCGCAGCGACCTCGAGACGCAGCGGCAGGAGCGCATCGACTGGCGCGGCGGCATCGTGCTCGGCTGGTCGGGCATGCGCGGCGTGGTGACGCTGGCGGCCGCCCAATCCCTTCCGGAGGAGACCCCGTACCGGCCGCAGCTCATCCTGATCGCGTTCACGGTGGCGGTGACCAGCATCGTGCTGCAGGGGGGAACGCTGCCGTGGCTCATCCGGGTTCTCGGCGTTCAGGGCATCGACGCCAAGGAGGACCGGCGCGACCTCGCCCAGCTGCTGGAGACCATCAGCGGGGCCGGGCTCGAGGCGCTCGACGACGAGGTGGCGAACCGCACCGACGTGGTCGACCCCGACGTGGTGGAGCGGGCCAGGCAGACCACGTTCCTGCGCACGGAGGCGGCCTGGGAGCGCGCGGGCCGCCGGGAGACTCCGGATGAGACGCCGCACCGGCTGTTCCGCGAGCTGCGGCTGGCGATCGTGGCGGCGGAGCGGGAGAAGATGCTCGAACTGCGGTCGCTCGGCACGTATCCCTCGCGGATCCTGGCCGAGGCGCAGGCGCTGCTCGACCAGGAGGAGACGCGGCTGCGCCGGCGCCCTGGGGCGCACTGAGGGGCACTGAGGCGGGAGACCCGGCCGACGTCAGCCGCGCTGCAGCGCGGCGTAGTGCGCCGCCAGGCGCGCCAGCCCCTCGTCGATCGAGACCTCGGGGGCCCAGTCGAGCGCGCGGCGCGTCTCGCGCTGATCGAACCAGTGCGCCGTGGAGAGCTGCTCGGCGAGGAAGCGGGTCATCGGCGGCTCGTCGGCACCCGGCCGAACGCTCCACCAGCGTTCCACGGCGCTGCCCGCCGCCCGGGCGAGAGCGGCCGGAACGCTCCAGCGCGGCGGCGTCACCCCCGCCGCCCGGCAGATGCCGGCGATCAGCTCGCCCACCGGCCGCGGCTCGCCGTTGGTCACCACGTAGGGCCGCCCGTGCGCCGTCTCGGCCCGGTGCAGGGCGGCCACGATGGCCGAGGCCGCGTTGTCGACGTAGGTGCTGTCGATGAGCGCGGTGCCGCGGTTCAGCAGCGGCAGCCGGCCCTGGCGGGCGCGCTCGACGACGCGCTCGACCAGCTGTGTGTCGCCCGGCCCCCACACCACGTGCGGGCGCACGGCCAGAACGGCGAAACCCTCGCGGTCGCGTGCGAGGGCGAGCAGCTCGCCCGAGGCCTTCGTGCGGGCGTACAGCCCGCGTGCGGCCGCCGGGTCGGCGGGCATGGCACCCGCCCCCACGAGCGATGTCCCCGCGTGCGCCACCGACGGCGACGACACCTGCACGAACCGCGTCACGCCGGCCGCCTCGGCGCCGTCGAGCAGCGTGCGGGTGCCCTCCACGTTCACCCGCTCGAACTCGGCCGGATCGCCGGCCAGCGACACCTTGGCCGCCAGATGCACCACGGCCTGCACGCCGTCGAGCGCGCGCGTCACCACGGCCGGGTCGGTGACCGAGCCGCGCACATCCGTCACCCCGTCGACCGCGCCGGCCCCACCCGGGGTGCCCACCAGACCCGATGGGCGCCGTTGCAGGGTGCGCACCTCGTGGCCGTGCGCGGCCACCTCGGTCGCCACGGCGCGGCCGAGCAGCCCGCTCGCGCCGGTGACGAGCACGATCATGGTGCGCTCGGGCGCCGGCCCGCGAGGATGAGCTCGGCCCAGGCCGACAGCCGCACCCGGTCGATCTTGGAGTTGTGCCGGATGTCGGTGGGCAGCTGCGCCACCGCCAGAACCGCGACGAGCGGATGCGGGCTCGCCGCCCGGATGCCGGCTGCCAGCCCGGCCTCCGCCAGCCGCGCCGACCGGGTGGCGGGCGTCGTCTCGACCACGGCGACGAACTGGCGGAGTCCCTCGGGACCGATGCCCACCACCGCGGCCCGCCGCACCTCGGCGACGGTCTCGATGGCCTGCTCGGCCCCGACCGGGGCTACCGGTCCGTTCTCGGTGGCGATGACGTGGGGCAGGCGGCCCTCGATCCAGAGGCGGCCGGCGGTGTCGAGGTGGCCGACGTCACCCGTGCGGTGCCAGCGGGCGCCCGGTGTGCCCGATTCCGCCTCGCGGTCGGTGAGCCAGAGGCGGTCGTAGTGGTCTTTGAGGTGGGCGGCCGAGATGACGACTTCGCCCAGCACTCCGGGCTCGGTGCTCGGCTCTCCGGATGCGCGACCGTGGGCGTCGAGGCCGCTGATGCGCACCTCGACGCCGCCGATCGGGAGCCCGACGCAGACGCCCTGGTCACCGGGGTCGCGTTGCTCGGGGCCGTGCTGCGGCGCACCCGCGGCATCCGCTCGGAGCTGCTGCAGGTCGGTGAGCGTGATGTCGGAGACGAGCAGGCACTCGGTCATGCCGTAGATGGCATGCGCACTCGCGTTCGGCATCACCTCGACGAGGGCGGCGAGCATCCGTTCGCTCACCGGGGCGCCCGTGGAGAGCACGGTGCGCACGCCGGTGAGCACCTCGCGGTCGGCCGGCGTGAGCTCGTTCGCGGTCGCCACCACGTTCAGGATGGCGGCGGGGGAGAGGAACACGATGTCGGCGGCCGCGGCCCCGACCGCGCCGGCCACGGCTGTCGCGGTGAGGGTGCGCGGCGATGAGACGTCCATCTCGGGGGTCGACGAGCGGGCTCCGAGCGCGGGGCCGAGCAGGGCGAACGGGGCGAACCCGGTGACGAGCCCCGAGTCGGGAGTGAGCGCGAAGTGCTCGGCGAGCACGTCGCGCACGGCCGAGAGCTGGGCGTGGGTGTACACGACGCCCTTGGCGGGGCCGGTGGAGCCGGAGGTGTAGAGGATGGCGGCGGGATCGTGCGGGCCGGGGGCGTCGGGGAGGGCCGCGTGGGTGGTCCCGTGCTCGAGCAGCGCGCCCAGGTGGGTGCGCACGCCGAGTGCCTTCGCGATGCCGCGGGGCAGGCGTGCGGTCGAGATGCGCACACCCGGCCAGCCGAGGGCGCGTGCCGCCGCGAGGCCGCGGGGTTCCCCGATGACGTACTGGGGCCACGCGCCCTTCACGGCGCGGCTGAGCCCGGTCACGCCCAGCCCGGCGTCGGCGACCACGACCACGGCGCCGAGCCGCAGGCAGGCGTAGACCACGGCGGTGAGGGTGGGACCGGGGGTGGTGAGCAGCGAGACGCGGTCGCCCTTCCGCACGCCGAGCCGATGCAGGCCGGCGGCGAGGCGGGTGACGCGGTCGTCGAGCTGCGCCCAGCTCACCCGCCGTACCCAGCCACCGCCACCGCCACCGCTACTGTTACCGCCGGAGGGGGCCACCTCGATCACGGCATCGCCGCGATCGTGGCGCCGGTCACTCAGACGCTGCCAGAGCGGCACGAACTCCGGTTCGAACTCAGGCGCGGCGACGTGCCGGCCGCCGGTGGGGACATCTCCGAGCGCGGGATCGCCGTGGTGCTCGCCGTGGTGCTCGCCGTGGTGCTCGTCGAGCAGCGCCGGGCCGTTGTCGCCGAGCCAGGTCAGCACCGAGTCGGCCACGGGGGCGTCGTCGGCGAGCAGATGGCCCGCACCCTCGAAGCGATGCACGTCGGCGTGCGGCAGGCGCTCCACGAGGTCGTCGAGGTAGCGGTCGCCGAACACGGGGTCGCGCGGCCCCCAGAGAATCAGCGCCGGCACCCGCAGCGCGGCCACGTCGGTGGCGAGCCGCGTGAGCCTGGCATGGCTGGTGTGCTCGGGGCCCACCGGGATGTCGGCGACGAAATCGCCGATGCCCTGCCGGCGCGAGGCCGACCGGTACGGTGCGCGATAGGCGTCCCGCACCGCGCGCTCGAGCGGCGGCGAGGCGAGGGAGAGCGTGGTGTCGAGGAAGGCGGTGGTCTGCACCGAGCCGGCCGCGAGCATCCCGCGCGCCCCGGCCAGCCGCAAGGGCGCCGGGATCGGCAGGCCCGCCGGGTGGTGCACCGCGGTGTTGAGCAGCATCACGCCCGCGAGCGACGACACGTGCTCGGTCGCCCAGCCGAGCGAGATCACCCCGCCCCAGTCGTGGCCGAGGGTCACGACAGGCCCGCCCGAACCCGATTCCGGCCCGGATGCGAGGCCGAGCGCGTCGGTGAACGCCCCGAGGTCGGCGATCCGCTGGGTGAGCGTGCGCTGCAGCCCGGTGCGCTCCGAGAACCCCATCTCGAGCTGGTCGACCGCCACCACCCGCCACGCCGGCCCGCCCTGCCGCGCGACGTCGATGGAGCGCTCGAGCACCGAGCGCCACAGGTACGACCAGGTGGGGTTGCCGTGCACCGCGAGCACCGTGCCCACCGGCTCGATGCCGAGCGAGGCGAGAGCGTCGGCGGTGTCGAGGTAGTGCCACCGTCGCTGCCGTCCCGCGTCGGCCAGCCGGCCGGCAACCTCGAGCCGCCGCGAGAGCGAGGAGTCGAATCCGGCGAGTCCTTCGGGCGACGGCGCGGAGGTGGTCACCAGGCGATCTCCATCAGGGCGGTGTTCAGGCCGGACCCCACGCCCATCAGGAGCACCCGGTCGCCGTTCTTCAGCGTCTTCTGCTCCTCGGCGAGCGTGATGGGGATCGAGGCGGGCCCCACGTTGCCGAGGTGCGGATAGGTCACCGGCACCCGGTCGCGATCGAGCGTGGCCGCCCGCACCATGGATTCGGTGTGCACCGACGAGACCTGGTGGGTGATGTAGCGGTCCATCGTGCCCCAGCGCCAGTCGGCCGCCGCGGCTTCCTTCCAGGCCGACAGCACGAGGTCGAGGCCGCCCTTCAGCAGCGCCCGCGCGTCGGTGAACATGCCGTCGACGCTGCCCACGCAGAGTTCGTGGAACTGGGTGGCCGCCCGGGTCACCCCGCCCAGGATGCGGTGACCGGCCGGATGCGCGTCGGCCGGGCCGATCACGGCCGCCGCCGCCCCGGAACCCAGGGTGAGCGAGGCGAACTCGCTCATGAAGGCGTCGCGGTCGATGTCGTCGCGAAGCAGCCGCTCGATGGTGTTCACCTGGATCTCGTCCGCGTCCTCGCCGTTCACGATCAGGGCGTACTTCACCTGGCCCGACTCGATCATCGCGGCGGCCAGGGTCATCCCGGTCACGAAGCCGAGGCAGGCGTTCGCCACGTCGAAGTTGATGGCCGAGCTCGGCAGGCCGAGGCCGTCGTGGATGCGCACGGCCACCGAGGGTTCGAGGTGCTGGCGCGTGACGGAGGTGTTGATCATCAGCCCGATCTCCGAGGCGTCGATGCCCGCTTCGGCCAGTGCGCGGCGCCCGGCGGAGATGGTGGCGGCATCGGAGCTCTCACCCGGACCCCAGTTGCGCCGCTCGAGCACGCCCGCCACGCGGCGGAGCAATCCGCTGCGCAGCTTCAACCGCTTCAGCGCAGAGGCGAGCTTCTGCTCGATCTCGTCGGACGTGGTGACCTTCGACGGGATCGTGCTCGCCACGGACAGCAAAGCCACGTTGCGGAATCGGGTAGTTGAGTTGCCGGTCACGAATCCTCCGCGGCTCTCGTAATCCCGCGCGATCGCGCGCGAGAGACTAGCAATCTACAGCGAGACTGCTGGATGGTCGCTGTACAGCTCATCCTCGGATAGTAGGCACGCCTGGCCTCCGACGGCTCGTCCGGGCCCCGGCGGCGAAGCGCTGAAGACGATTCTGGCAGAACGACAGGGGTGCCGGGAACGCGGCGTAGCATTGCCCGCGTGATGCGTCCTACCCAGACGACCGTCGGCGAACTGCGAGCCTCCGGGCACACGCAGAAGACGCTGCGAGCCGAGATCCGTGACAACCTGCTCGATGCCCTCCGAGAGGGCCGAGACCCGTGGCCGGGGCTGCACGGCTTCGAGTCCACCGTCATCCCGCAGCTGGAGCGTGCGCTCATCGCCGGGCACGACATCGTGCTCCTGGGCGAGCGCGGCCAGGGCAAGACAAGGCTGCTGCGCACCCTGTCGGGGCTCTTGGACGAGTGGTCGCCGGTGATCGAGGGATCGGAGCTGGGCGAGCATCCGTTCGAACCCATCACCAGTGAGAGCCGCCGCCGCGCTCTCGAACTGGGCGACGCGCTGCCGATCACCTGGCGCACGCGCGACGAGCGCTACGTCGAGAAACTCGCCACCCCCGACACGAGCGTGGCCGACCTGATCGGCGACGTCGACCCGATGAAGGTGGCCGAGGGCCGCAGCCTGGGAGACCCCGAGACCATCCACTTCGGGCTGATCCCGCGCAGCCACCGCGGCATCGTGGCCATCAACGAGCTGCCCGACCTCGCCGAGCGCATCCAGGTGGCGATGCTCAACGTGATGGAGGAGCGCGACATCCAGATCCGCGGCTACGTGCTGCGGCTGCCGTTGGACGTGCTCGTGGTGGCCAGCGCCAACCCCGAGGACTACACCAACCGGGGCCGCATCATCACGCCGCTGAAAGACCGGTTCGGGGCCGAGATCCGCACCCACTACCCCACGGAGCTGGCCGACGAGATCGCGGTTATCCGGCAGGAGGCTGAGCTCGTGGCCGAGGTGCCCGACCATCTGGTCGAGATCCTGGCGCGATTCACCCGCAACCTGAGGGAGTCGGCCTCGGTCGACCAGCGCAGCGGCGTGAGCGCCCGGTTCGCCATCGCGGGGGCCGAGACCATCGCGGCGGCGGCCATCCATCGCGCTACCCGACAGGGCGAGACGGATGCGGTCGCCCGTCCGGTCGACCTCGAGACCGCGGTCGACGTTCTGGGCGGCAAGATCGAGTTCGAGTCGGGCGAGGAGGGCCGGGAGGACGAGATCCTCGACCACCTGCTGCGCACGGCCACGGCGGAGACGGTGCGCGCCCACTTCCGCGGGATCGACTTCTCGGTGCTGGTGGATGCGCTCGAGAGCGGCGTGATGGTGACGACGGGCGAGCAGGTGGCGGCCCGCGACTTCCTCGCCGGGCTGCCGTCGCTCGGCGAGTCCGACCTGTACGACCAGATCGGCGAGCGGCTCGGCGCCACCAACGACGGCCAGCGTGCCGGGGCGATCGAACTGGCGCTGGAGGGCCTGTACCTCTCCCGCAAGGTGAGCAAAGAAACGGGCGGCGGCGAGACGATCTATGGCTGACCTGTTTCGGGTGGTTTCGCAACGACGGAGGTTCCCGGTCGTGTCGGTGCCGGAGTCCGTCGGTGCCGTGATCCGTCCGGGATCTCCGTCGTTCGGGCGGACCCGGGAGGGCGGCGGCCGACCTGGGGGTTCCGGTGCCCAGGGCTAACCGGCGGCTGACGCGGGACTCGCGGTACGGCAAGTACGTCGACGGGCCCGACCCGCTCGCGCCGCCCGTCGACCTCGCCGAGGCGCT
Organism: Herbiconiux liangxiaofengii; assembly: GCF_041927335.1. Classification (NCBI taxonomy): domain Bacteria; kingdom Bacillati; phylum Actinomycetota; class Actinomycetes; order Micrococcales; family Microbacteriaceae; genus Herbiconiux; species Herbiconiux liangxiaofengii. The sequence continues at coordinate 135,153 of NZ_JBHFHD010000012.1, forward strand.
CGACGCCATCGGCGAGGAGGTGATGGCGGGGTACTCGCCCGAGCAGGCCCTGCGCGAGTTCCTCCGCCGCGGAGGCCGCGACCAGACCGGTCTCGACGACCTCGCCCGGCGCGTGGCCGAGCGCCGCCGCGAGCTCACCGGCCGGCACAACCTCGACGGCACCCTGCAGCAGATCAGGCAGCTCCTCGACGAGGCGGTTCTCGCCGAGCGCAAGCAGCTCGCGCGCGACGTGGACCTCGACGAGGGCGACCGCGCGCTGGCACAGATGCAGCTCGACAACCTGTCGCCATCCGCTGCCGCCGCCGTGAGCGAGCTGAACGGTTACGACTGGAAGAGCACGGATGCCCGGCAGCGCTTCGAGCAGATCAAAGACCTGCTCGGCCGCGAACTGCTCGACCAGCGCTTCGCCGGCCTGAAGAACGCGCTCGAGAACGCCTCGGAGGAGAACCGCGAGGGCATCACCCGGATGCTCGCCGACCTCAACGCGCTGCTCGAAGCGCATGCCAGGGGCGAGGCCGGCCAGGCCGAGTTCGACGCCTTCATGGCCGAGCACGGCGAGTACTTCCCCGAGCAGCCCGAGACCATCGACGAGCTGCTCGACACGCTCGCCGCCCGCGCCGCGGCCGCGCAACGCCTGCGCAACTCGATGACCCCCGAGCAGCGCGCCGAGCTCGACGCCCTCGCCCAGCAGGCCTTCGGCTCGCCCGAGCTCATGCAGGGTCTCGGGCAGCTCGACCAGACGCTGCGCTCGCTCCGCCCCGACGAGAACTGGGGCGGAGCCGAACGGCTCGACGGCGACCAGGGCCTCGGGCTCGGTGACGGAACGGGCGTCTTCCAGGACCTGGCGGAGCTCGACGCCCTCTCGGAGCAACTGAGCCAGTCGTACAACGGCTCGCGCCTCGACGACCTCGATCTCGACACGCTCTCGCGCCAGCTGGGCCAGGATGCGGCGGTCGACGCCCGCACGCTGCAGCAGCTCGAGAAGGCCCTGCGTGACACCGGCACGATGAACCGCGGGTCTGACGGGCAGCTGAAGATGACGCCGAAGGCGATGCGCCAGCTCGGCAAGGCGCTGCTGCGCGACGTGGCCCAGCGGCTCTCCGGCCGCCAGGGCGCCCGCGACCTGCGGCAGGCCGGAGCGGCGGGGGAGCGCTCGGGTTCGACGCGGGAGTGGGCCTTCGGCGACACCGAACCCTGGGACGTGACGCGCACCGTCACGAACGCCATCACGCGCGCAGCGGGCGAAGGCACACTCGGCTCGGGCGTGCGTCTCGAGATCGGCGACGTCGAGGTGCAGGAGACCGAGGCGCGCACCCAGGCCGCGGTGGCGCTGCTCGTCGACACCTCGTTCTCGATGGCGATGGACGGCCGGTGGGTGCCGATGAAGCGCACCGCACTGGCGCTGCACACGCTCATCACGAGCCGGTTCCGCGGCGACGACCTGCAGCTGATCGCCTTCGGCCGGTCGGCGCAGGTGATGGAGATCGAGCAGCTCACCGGGCTCGAGGCGGAGTGGGACAAGGGCACCAACCTGCACCACGCGCTGCTGCTGGCGAATCGGCACTTCCGGAAGCATCCGAACGCCCAGCCGGTGCTGCTGATCGTCACCGACGGAGAACCGACCTCGCACCTCGAGCCGAACGGCGAGGTGTACTTCAGCTACCCGCCCGACCCGGTGACCGTGGCTGTGGCGGTGCGCGAGCTCGACAACTCGATGCGGCTGGGAGCGGCGACCACGTTCTTCCGGCTCGGGGATGACGCCGGGTTGGCCCGGTTCATCGATGCGATGGCGCGGCGTGTCGGTGGGTCGGTGGTGGCACCGGAGGCGGACGACCTCGGGGCCGCGGTGGTGAGCTCGTACCTCGGGTCGCGGCGGGGTGGCGGTGCCGGTGGTTCTGGTGGCGGTGCCGGCAGTGCCGGCGGTGCCGGTGGTTCGGGCGGCCTCGGCGGCGGGGCGATGCGCGAGGGGTACGGCGATCTGTTCGGGCGCGGCTGGGGCGGCCGCTTCAGCTGAGCCGGGCGCTCGTGGGAGTCGGGGCGCATCCGTTCGGCGGGATCGTCGTGCTCGGCGGGGCTGTCGTGTTCGGCGGGGCTGTCGTGTTCGGCGGGGCTGTCGTGCTCGATGCTTCGCGGGTCAGAACAGCGGCCAGGGGGTGGCCGGCATGCGGCCCTGCGGTTCGGGGAATCGGGCCTCGCGGGTCAGGCGTTCGCAGCGGAGCGCGAAGGCGTCGATCTCGTCTGCGGTGAGCAGCTCGGTCAGCGCCTCGCCGAGCGGGCCCAGCGCGAGCTGTTCGGAGACACGCTCGGCACCCGCGAGCTCGTCGGCGGCCAGCGGTTCGCCGATCCAGCCCCAGAGCACGGTGCGGAGCTTCGGTTCGGTGTGGAAGGTGAGGCCGTGGTCGACGCCGAAGCGGTGCCCGTCGGGCATCGCGAGCACGTGGGCGCCCTTGCGGTCGGCGTTGTTGGCGATCACGTCGAACACGGCGAGACGGCGCAGGGTGGCCGAGTCCTCGTGCACGAGGGCCACGGGATGGTCGTCCTCGTCGTAGCCCTCGAGCACCGTGCGCCAGCCGGGCGCGGGTGCGGGGCCGTCACCGGATCCGCGCCCTGGCAGGTCGGCCGTCAGCACGAGGTCGACCGCATCCTGCTCGGGGTCGATGTCCTGCCAGAGCTGCACCATGCCGGTGCCGAGCGGGCCGTCGCGGAGCCAGGTGCGGGGCACGAGGTTCCAGCCGAGGGCTTCAGACACGAGGTAGGCGGCCACCTCGCGGTGGGCCAGGTTGCCGTCGGGGAAGTCCCACAACGGCTTCTCGCCGCGGATGGGCTTGTACACCACGGGAACGCCCTCGATGTGGGCGAGGAAGGTGGCGTTCGAGGCGGTGGTGATGCGTCCGGCGAGTTCGAGGTCGCCGGTGAGGAGATCGGCGTTCCCGGGTGCGCTGCCGTCGGGCATCGTCAGAGGTCGCCGTCCACCGGGCAGACGTGGCCGCTCGGGTCCATCGGCGTTCCGCAGAGCGGACACAGCGGCCGGCCGGCGCCGACCACCTCGCGCGTGCGCTTGGCGAAGGCCCGGGCGGTTCCCACCGGCATCCGGAGCACCAGCATCTCGGCGGGCTCGACCACGATCTCGTCGTCGAGCGACCACTCGGAGGCCTCGTCGGCCTCGTCGACGATGATCACCGGGTAGGCCTCGACCACGAGCTGGGCGGTCGACGGGTCCCAGCCGAGGCCGATCGCCCCCACCCGGAACTGCTCGTCGACGGGCAGCTCGAGCGGGTCGTTGTCGACCAGTTCGACCGGGGTGCTCGTGGGAACGCTGAAGCGGTTGCCGTCGTTCACCATCAGCTCGTCGAGGATCTCGTCGAGCTTCTCGGCGAGCAACGACGACTGCTCCTTCTCCAGCGACACGCTGATCGACCGGCTGCCGGCACGCGCCTGCAGGTAGAAGGTGCGCGCCCCGGGAAGGCCGACCGTGCCGACCACCACGCGGTCGGGCCAGTCGAAGGTGTGGACGAGTGTGGGCATGGGCTCCAGCTTAGGTTCGTGAGGGCGTGGCCGCCCGGGGGAGGAGGTCGGGATTCAGGGAGCCGCTGTCGGGTGGCCCGCACCGCCGCCGACGGGCGCATCCGTCGCCGGGGCGACCCGGGCGAGCCACGACAGGTCGCCGGCATCGGTGTTGGTGGCGATGACCTCGGGGCGCCCGTCGCCGTAGCGCACGATCGAGACGGATGCGGGGCCGACGCTGATGCGCTGGAACAGGTCGAGGTGCATGCCGAGCGCGTCGGCGAGGATGCTCTTGATCACGTCGCCGTGGCTCACCGCCACCCACACCGCTCCGGGACCGTGCTCGGCCTCGAAGGCGGCGTCGTGGCCGCGGATGGCGGCGACCGCCCTGGCCTGCATGGCGGCCATCGACTCCCCGCCGGGGAACACGGCGGCCGACGGCTGCGTCTGAACCGCCGACCAGAGCTTCTCCTTCGCGAGATCGGCCAGGCGGCGGCCCTGCCAGTCGCCGTAGTCGCACTCGGTGAGGGCGTCGTCGATGCGGAGGAGGCTGTGGCCGGAGGGGTCGGCGGGGTGCTCGGGGTGGTGGTGCTCGCGGTGCTGGTGCTCATCGTGGTGCCGGCTCAGGATGCTCGCGGCCGTCTCCCGGCACCGCTCGAGCGGACTCGACACCACCCCCACCAGCGGCACCACCCCGAGGCGCTCGCCGGTGCGTCCGGCCTGCTCGCGCCCGGTGGCGTCGAGCGTCACTCCCGGGGTGCGCCCGGCGAGCACGCCCTCGACGTTGGCGGTGGTGCGTCCGTGCCGCACGAGGATCACAGTGGCCATATCCACCAGCCTAAACGCGCCCGCCCCGACCCCGACCCGGCCCCGGCCAGCGTCGCAACGACGGAGTCTGCGCGCCGATCTCGAAAACGACGGATGCTGCACCCGTTCCGCGCGCAGACCTCCGTCGTTGCGCCAAGGGTCAGCGGGAGGAGTCGAGGGTGGCGGCCGGGGAAGGGGAGGGGGACCGCAGAGCGGCGTGCGCGATCCACGTGGCCACCGCGCTCACCGCGAGCGGCAGCAGCGGGCCCGCCCAGCTCGCCAGGTGCACGAGCGCCGTCGCCGCCAGCGCGCCGGCCGGCAGCGCCACGATCGACAGCACCCGGATGCCCTGCCCCCGGTCGTCGCGTTCGGCCAGTTCCTGCATGGTGGTGGTGAGCGTGCCGGTGACGTACGTGGTGGTCACACCGCCCACGTCGCTGAGCTTCTTGGCGGCCACGGTCTGCAGCGCGAGTGCCGCGGCCGACAACCCGATCACCGCGCACTGCACCGGCAGCACCACGTCGCGCCAGCCCACCAGCCACACGACGGCCGCCACCGCCTGCGCCACCAGCGACGGCACCAGGACGAACCGGATGACGAACCCCCGAGCCCGCCCCGCACTCGGTGCCGCATCCGGTTTCGCACCCGCCCTAGCCGGCGTGGATGTCGCATCCGTCGTCCGGGTGAGGCGGAAGCCGACGTACAGCACCACCGCGAACACCACGACCGCGAGCAGTGCGCAGGTCACCGTGGTGGGGAACCCGGCGCGGGTGAACATCGCCGCGAGCACGAGATTGCCGGTCATGTTGGCGGTGAAGGTGCCGTTCAGGGCGAGGAACGCGAACGCGTCGGCGCATCCGGCCGAGAACGACAGCAGCACCAGTGCGGCATGCAGCGGCGTCAGCCTGCGAGGGGCACCTGCTGCCCGGTCGGCTGCCGAATGTCCGTCGTGCGGTTGTCCGTCGTGCGGCGCTGTCATGCCCCGAGGCTAGCCACGCGGATGCGCTCGCGACACGAGCACCCGTCGCACGCCCTTGCGACGTCCGTCGCAACCCCGGCCCGGCCCGACCTGCCCGGCCCGAGACCCACTCCCTCCGGCGCCGAGCCGGCGACGGAGTTCCGGCCGGGGGCGCGGCAACGACGGATGCCGGGCCCGCTCTCGGCCCGACCCTCCGTCGTTGCTGCGCGGCAGCGGGGCCGACCGGGACGGGACGGGAACGGAGGGAGTAGGGGTTACTGCTCCTCGTGCACGTCGGGGTCGCCGCCGAAGAGGCGGCCGTCGGCGCGGCCGAGGGCCGTGATGGCCGCCACCTCGTCGTCGGTGAGCTCGAAGCCGAACACGTCGAGGTTCTCGGCCTGGCGCGAGGGCGTCGCACTCTTGGGAATCGGGACGCTGCCGAGCTGCACGTGCCAGCGCAGGATCGCCTGGGCCGGCGTGATGCCGTGCGCATCCGCCGCCGCTCGCACGGCCTCCTCCTCGTAGGGGGCGTTGCCCTTGCCGAGCGGGCTCCACGCCTCGGTCTGGATGCCGAGCCGGGCGTGCACCGCCCGCAGCTCCACCTGCGGGAAGTACGGGTGCAGCTCGACCTGGTTCACCACCGGCGTCACGCCCGTCTCGGCGATGATCTCCTCGAGGTGCGCCTCGGTGAAGTTGCTGACGCCGATCGAGCGGATGAGCCCCTCGTCGCGGGCCTGCACCAGCGCCTGCCAGGCCTCGACGTACTTGCCGACGCTCGGGTTCGGCCAGTGGATGAGGTACAGGTCGACGTACTCCAGCCCCAGCCGCCAGATCGACTCGCGCACGGCCTCGGCCGCCTGCTCGCGGCCGTGGTAGCGGCCCGGGAGCTTCGAGGTGACGAACAGCTCCTCACGCGCGATGCCGCTGCGCCGGATGCCCTCGCCGACCGCTCCCTCGTTCTCGTAGTTGAAGGCGGTGTCGAGTGAACGGTAGCCGGTGCCGATGGCGCTCACGACCGCCTTGGCGCCGGCCTCGCCGCGGAGGGGGTAGGTGCCGAAGCCGATCGCCGGGATGGAGCGTCCGTCGTTGAGGGGCAGGAGGGGAGCGAGATCAGTCATGGCTCCCACGGTACGCCGACCGGGCCGCGGTGCGCCCGCGGGGTGCGATGGTAGGCGGCGTTCTCGGACTGCTACTCGTCGGGCGGGGAGTCCGGTTCGCGGTCGAGCTCGGCCAGGGCCTCGCGGGCCTGTGCCAGACGCTCGGGTTCTGCGATCTCCCACCACTTCGGGCCGCGCTCGCCGAGACCGCGTTTGGCGAGGCCGACCCGCACTCGGGCTGCCGCCATCCGTTCGCCGTCGCCGGTTCGCTTGGCGGCGCCGACGGATGCGCGGGCCCGGCCCAGGTGACCCTGCAACGCCTCGACCGTCTCCACTGGCAGCACCGGGTCGGTGCGCCGCCAGCGCCGGCCGCCGATCACGATCCAGCGCTCGTCGTCGGTGTAGACGCGCTCGCCGGCCGGCTCGTCGCGGCTCATGGCATGGCCTCGGGCAGCGGTGGTGCCGCCGTGCGCCGTGCGGTCGCCACCACGCCCACGCTCGCCGCCGTCACGAGTGCGATCGCCGCCAGCTGCGGCACCGTGAGCACCTGGTGCAGCAGCGTCAATCCGGCCAGCGCCGCCATCGCCGGCCCGAGGCTCGACAGCACGCCGAACACGCGCGACGACATGGTCTTGAGGGCGGTGAACTCCAACGCGTACGGGATGGCGGAGGTGAGCAGGGCCACCCCGGCGAACACGGCCAGCAGCCACGGCGCGTCGAGCACCGCATCCGTCGCGGGCACAGCCCCCAGCGGCACCACGATCACCGCGGCCACGAGCATGGCGGCCGACAGCCCGTCGACGCCGCGCACGCGGGGACCGAGCCGCGACGAGGTGACGATGTAGAGCGCCCAGAACGCCGCCGCACCCGCCGCGAGCAGCAGCCCCACGGGTGACAGCGCCCCACCGGCCTCGGCGCCGAGCAACGCCACCCCGCTCACGGCCAGCAGCACCCAGAGGGCGTCGACCGGGCGCCGGATGCCGGCCGCGGCCACCGCGAGGGGGCCGAACAGCTCGACCGTCACGGCCACCCCGATCGGGATCTCGGCGATCGCGAGGTAGATCAGGCTGTTCATGCCGGCCAACGCCACGCCCAGCAGCACCACACCGAGCCAGGTGCGCGCATCCCACCCGCGCAGCCGCGGGCGCACCACGGCCGCGAGGATGAGGGCGCCGAACGCCAGCCGCAGGGCTGCAGCGCCGAGCGGGCCCACCTGGGCGAAGAACGAACCGGCGAAGGCGTTGCCGAACTGCACGCTGACGATGGCGACGACCGCGAGCACGGGCGCAGGCAGCAGTCGTCGGTCGTTCATCGCCTCCATTCTCGGGCACGCCGGGGCGGTTCGGTTGCACCAGCCGGGGGCCGAACCGGCCGCGGGTGCGAGACTGGGGGAGTGAGCGCGCTCGACGACATCCGCGCGGCCGTGACCGCGCATCCGTCGAACGCGTGGGCGCGGGAGGCCGGGTACGCGCCCCTGTTCGTGGCGTCGGAGCGGTCGCGCGTGCTGATCATCAGTCAGGCGCCCGGGCGGCGGGCGCAGGAGAGCGGAGTGCCCTGGAACGACCCGAGCGGGGTGCTGCTGCGGTCGTGGCTCGGCCTGACGGAAGCGGAGTTCTACGACCCCGAGAACATCGCGATCGTGCCGATGGACTTCTACTACCCGGGCAGGGCACCGAGCGGCGACCTGCCGCCGCGGTCGGGGTTCGCCGAGCAGTGGCATCCGTCGGTGCTGGAGCAGCTGGGAGACGTGCGGCTCACCATCCTGATCGGCGCCTACGCGCAGCGCCACTACCTCGGTCGACGGCGCGCGGCGACGCTCACCGAGACGGTGCGCGAGGCCGAGAGTCACCTGCCGTTCTTCCCGATCGTGCACCCGTCGCCACTCACGCGCGGCTGGCGGATGCGCAACCCCTGGTTCGAGGCCGAGACCGCCCCGCGGCTCGCCGCACTCGTGCGGGAGGCGCTCGCCGACCCGGCTGCGTGACCGCGGGCGTCAGCCGTGCGCGAGCAGCTCGAGGCCGATCACGGCGAACCCGAGCAGCACCTCGGCCGCGAGCAGCGCGAGTTTGAGCCAGCCGGGCAATCTCACGCGCCGCACGGCGAGCCAGCCCACCACGCCGAGGGTGACCACCAGCACCGTGCTCGAGAGGCGAAGCGCTCCCTCCACCCCCATCACGTCCAGCGCCGCGAGCCCGAGCAGGACGAGCGGCACCACCACCACCGCGAGCGCACTCGACGACACCGCCGCCATGCGCCGCAGCTCCCCCCTCGACGGAACCGCCGCGTGCACCACCGTGTGGCTCACGAAATCCGCCACGAACACCGCGAGCAGCGTCGCCACCACCGTGACCAGCAGCGTCGTGGCCGCCTCGCCCGCGGTCACGTCGTGGGCATGGCTGAGCATCGCGAGCACCACCGCGAGGCTCGTGAAGGTGACGTAGATGCGCTCCTTCAGCCGTTCGGCGCGCAGTTCTCGATCGGCTTCGCTGAGGGCGGGCCGGCGACCCGGCGGCTGGTCGCGCGACGTCTCACTCATCCCTCGATCGTGCCATCTGCACCCGCGGTCGTGGTCGGGGTCACGGTTCCGGATGTCGCCAGCTCGGCGACGGGGCCGGTCGGCAGTGCGATCCAGCCCTCCCGTCGTGCCTGGTCGAGCAGCTCCGGCGGTGCCGGGGTCCAGCGGCCCAGGGCGGCGCTGCGGGCGGCGAGTGCCGCCACCACGGCATCGAAGGCGTCTCCGGATGCGGTCATCAGCTCCGCGAATCCGCCCAGGTCGAGCCACGGGCACTCCGTCACCAGGTGCCGCAGCAGCCGCTCGCGGGCCTCCGTGCCCACGCGGTAACCCGTGGTGTCGAAACCCCACAGGCGGAGCGACGCGCCCGGATACACCTCCGCAACCCGCCCGCCGCCCGCCCGATCGACCGCGACTCCCGCGGCAGCGAGCCGGCCGAGCAGCCCGGCGCACCGCATGGCGGTGAGACCGAGCCGGTCGGTCGAGACACTGAGCGGCCACCGGCCGGTGACCTGCCTGACCCGGCGGTCGGTCTCTCGGTAGGCCAGCGTGCGCCGCCAGTCCATGCCGCCGTCGGGGGCGGTGGGCGCAACGTTCGCGGCACTCGTGTCGGGAGCGGCGTGCCCACCCGGAGCTGCCGGCGCACCGAGGGCGGCGTGACCTCGCACGAACTCCACGAAGGCGTCGGGCCAGCCCAGAGCGCAGTCGATGCCGAGCTTGTGCACCCCGAGGGCGGCGCCCACGATCAGGGCGTCATCGACCCCGAGGTCGAGCCGCTCGAGCCGTGCTGCGGCGCCGTTCCATTCGATCACGGCGAGAGCCGTGCCCTTCGCCTCAGCGGCGAGATCGACTCCGGCCACGCGCACCCGTTCACCCTAGCCCGAGCCGCGGCTGTGCCGGCATCCGCCCGACCGGTGCGCGCCGTCGCCGGCCCTGCCCGCCCTCCCAGCCCACGCCGTTAGGCTTGGCCGTCGGCCACATCGCGCGACCCGGTGCGCCGCCGGCACGCCTGCCGTCCTTGCAGGACGTCGCGCATCCGCCGCCGTGTCACCCCACCCGCCGTCCCACCCGAACCACCCCGAAGGAACCCGTGAGCCTGATCCGCCTGAACGACGTCAGCATCGAGTTCGACGGGCGGCCGGTGCTGCGCGAGGCGTTCCTGAAGCTGCGAGCGGGCGACCGCGTGGGCCTGATCGGCAAGAACGGCACCGGCAAGAGCTCGCTGCTCGAACTCGCGCTCGGCCGTCTCGAACCCGCCTCCGGCACCGTCGACGTCACGCTCGGCACCACCATCGGCTACTTCTCCCAGTTCTCCGAGCTCGACGGCGACCGCAGCATCCGCGACATCCTGAGCGACCACTTCGAGCCGGTGCACGTCACCCAGCGCCGCCTCGACGAGATCGGCGAGAAGCTCGCCGAGCCGATGGGCGACGACGAGATGACGGCGCTGCTCACCGAGCAGGGCGAGCTGTTCGAACGCATGGACGCCATCGACGGCTGGTCGTACGAGAACACCATCGACACGGTGCTCACGAGTCTCGGCTTCGACGAGGCGAGGCGCGGACTGCCCGTCGACCGGCTCTCGGGCGGCTGGCGCAACCGCGCGGCGCTCGCCCGCATCCTGATCCAGTCGCCCGACGTGCTGCTGCTGGACGAGCCCACGAACTTCCTCGACCTCGACGGCGTGCGCTGGATCGAGAACTGGCTCGGCCGCTACCCCGGCGCCGTGCTCGTGGTGAGCCACGACCGGCAGTTCCTCGACGGCGTCGTGACGCGCATCGTGGAGATCGAGAACTACCGGCTGCAGGAGTACGAGGGCGACTACTCCGCGTACGTGCACGCCAAGCAGTCGCGCCTGAAGATGCTCGAGCGCCAGTTCGCCCACGAGGAGGAACTGCTGGCCTACGAGCAGGCCGCCAGCACGGCCCGCCGCGAGGCCGCCCGCAACCCCTCGAACGCTGTGGCCCGCCGCCTGGCCGACATCAAGAAGAAGCAGGCGCCGCGCCCGATCGATCAGATCATCACCGACATCTACGGCGGTCTGCGCGTGAGCAACGACCTGCTCGAGGTGGTGCGGCTCAGCAAGGGCTTCGACGGGGTGCCGCTGATCGAGGGTCTCAGTTTCAGCCTGCACCGCGGCGACCGCGTGGCCGTGGTGGGCTCGAACGGCTCGGGCAAGTCGACGCTGCTCGACGTGCTCACCGGCGAGACGGAGGCCGACAGCGGCCAGGTGCGCTGGGCCCGCGGCGCCCGGTTCGCGTCCTACAACCGGGTGTACGCCGAGCTCGACCTCACCGACACCGTCGGTCACGCCGTGAACGCCTACCCCGACTCGCTCGCGTTCTCGGCCACCAAGAAGAGCGTCGGCCGGTTCCTCGCCATGCTGCAGTTCTCGGATGCCGAGCTGCAGCAGAAGATCGGCTCGCTCTCCGGTGGCCAGAAGGCGCGGGTCGCCATCGCCCAGTGCTTGCTCTCGGGAGCCGCCGTGATCGTGCTCGACGAGCCCACGAACCACCTCGACATCACGAGCACCCAGGTGATGGAACGCGCACTGACGCACTTCCCGGGTGCGGTGCTGGTGGTGTCGCACGACCGGTTCTTCGTCGACAAGCTCGCCGACCGGCTGCTGGTGTTCGAAGGCGACGGCGTGGTGGTGGAGCGGGCGGCCTCAGGGGCGCTGTGATGCCGGGCGTGCTGGTGCGTGTGCTCGTGCGCGGGCGGGTGGTCGTGCTCGTTGCCGGATCGTGACCCGGGGTGCGGGGCCCGGCTGGGATACTCACCGCATGAGAATCACGTCGGTCGTCGCCGCTGCCCTCGTCGTGGGTGCTGCTCTCACGCTCACCGCCTGCACCGGCACGAGCTCCACCACCCCTGAGACGCCGATCGGCGGTGACATCGTGGCACCGGTCACGATGGCGGCGAACGACCTGCAGGGCGCCACCGTCGACCTCGTGGTGGGCCAGGTGCTCAACATCACCACGGGCGACCTCGCCACCGACAGCTACACGGGCGAGGTGGCCGACACGGATGTCGCGACCTTCGTTCCCGGCACCACCGGCGGCAGCGCCGAGACGAACCCCGGCGTGACCGCAGACGCCGCGGGCGAGACCGAGGTCACGATGACCAACGCGCAGGGCGGCATCCAGCCGCTGAGCTTCACGGTCGTGGTGACCGAGAAGAAGTAGCGGCGGGCATCGGCTGCTGGACCGTAGCGGCTAGAACAGGGTGTCGTCGAACAGCCGCGGCGCGGCGGGCTGTGATCCGGGGGTGCTGACGGTCGGCGACGGCGAGCCGGCGGACGCCGGTGGCTGTGCCGTCGTGCCCTGTGCCTGTGCCTGTGACGCTGCGGCCGGTGCCGCGTGCGCTCCCGGGAAGCCGGGCCCGCGGTCGGGTTCGCGGCCCTTCTGGTAGGCCTCGGCAGCGCCGCGGGCTCGGGCGTCGGCCGCCTCGTTCATCACGTGGCCGACGTGGCCCTTCACCCATTCGAAGCGGTAGCGGCGACCCCGGATGGCGTCGTCGATCTCTTTGATCAGGTCGAGGTTCATCACGGGCTTTCCGTCGCCCTTGCGCCAGCCCTTGCGCTTCCAGCCCGGCATCCACTTCGTGATCGTGTTGATCACGTACTGGCTGTCGCAGAGGATGTGCAGGTCGTCGTCGACATGGGCGGTGGCCTTGAAGAGCTCGAGCACCGCCTTCAACTCACCCATGTTGTTGGTGCCGTGCGGCCAGCCGCCGGCGGCCCAGGTGTCGTCGTCGATGTACCAGGCCCAGCCGGCCGGGCCGGGGTTGCCGAGTGCGGATCCGTCGGCAGAAGCTGTGATTGTCATCAGCCCCAGGCTACCGGCAGACCGCCTCCGCTCACGCCTCCACGTACCGCGCCAGGTGCTCGCCGGTGAGCGTCGACCGGGCCTCGACGAGCTGTGCAGGCGTGCCCTCGAACACCACCCGCCCACCGTCGTGTCCGGCTCCCGGGCCGAGGTCGATGATCCAGTCGGCGTGCGCCATCACCGCCTGGTGGTGCTCGATCACGATCACCGACCGCCCCGCTTCCACCATGCGGTCCAGCAGCGCCAGCAGTTGCGACACGTCGGCCAGGTGCAGCCCCGTTGTCGGCTCGTCGAGCACCAGGATCTCGCCCTTCTCGCCCAGGTGCACCGCGAGCTTGAGTCGCTGGCGCTCGCCGCCGGAGAGCGTGGTGAGCGGCTGGCCGAGCGACACGTAGCCCAGGCCCACGTCGCGCAGCCGCTGCAGGATGGCGTGCGCGGCGGGGATACGCGCCTCACCCGCCGCGAAGAACTCCTCGGCCTCGGCCACGGGCATCGCCAGCACCTCGCTGATGTCGCGCCCGCCCAGCCGGTACTCCAGCACCGAGGCCTGGAAGCGCCGGCCCTCGCACTCCTCGCAGGTGACCGCGACCCCCGCCATCATGGCGAGATCGGTGAACACCACTCCCGCGCCGTTGCATACCGGGCAGGCACCCTCGGAGTTCGCACTGAACAGCGCCGGCTTCACCCCGTTGGCCTTCGCGAACGCCTTGCGGATCGGCTCGAGCAGCCCGGTGTAGGTGGCGGGGTTGCTGCGGCGGGAACCACGGATGGGGCTCTGATCGACCGTCACCACGCCCGCCCCCGCCTCATCCGTTCGCCCGCTCAGCGAGCCGTGGATGAGGGAGCTCTTGCCGGAGCCGGCCACTCCGGTGATGACCGTCAGCACCCCCAACGGGATGTCGACGTCGACATCCTGCAGGTTGTGCTCGGAGGCGCCGCGGATCTCGAGCGCCGAGCGCGGCTCGCGCACGACCTCCTTCAGCGTCGCCCGGTCGTCGAAGTGGCGGCCGGTGACCGTGTCGGAGGCCCGGAGCTCGTCGACCGAACCCTCGAAGCACACCGTGCCGCCCGCGGTACCCGCTCCCGGGCCGAGATCGATCACGTGGTCGGCGATCGCGATCGTCTCCGGCTTGTGCTCGACGACGAGCACCGTGTTGCCCTTGTCGCGCAACCGCAGCAGCAGGTCGTTCATGCGCTGGATGTCGTGCGGGTGCAGCCCGGTGGTCGGCTCGTCGAAGACGTAGGTGATGTCGGTGAGCGCCGAGCCGAGGTGCCGGATCATCTTCACGCGCTGAGCCTCGCCGCCGGAGAGGGTGCCCGACGCCCGGTCGAGCGAGAGGTAGCCGAGACCGATCTCGACGAAGCTGTCGAGGATGTGCGCGAGCGAGTCGAGCAGCGGCTGCACCGACGGCGCGTCGAGCCCACGCACCCACTGCGCCAGATCGCTGATCTGCAGGGCGCACGCGTCGGCGATGCTGATGCCCGCCAGCTTCGACGATCGTGCCGCCGCGCTCAGCCGGGTGCCGCCGCAGTCGGGGCAGGTGGCGAACGTGGCGATGCGGTCGACGAAGGCGCGGATGTACGGCTGCATCGACTCGCGGTCTTTCGAGAGCATCGACCGCTGGATGCGGGGGATGAGCCCCTCGTAGGTGAGGTTCACGTTGTCGACCTTCACCTTCACCGGGGCGCGGTTGAGCAGGTCGTCGAACTCCTGCTCCGTGAAGTCGCGGATGGGCTTGTCGGGGTCGAAGAAGCCCGAGCCGGCGATGATGCGCACCATCCACCCGTCGCCGGTGAAACCCGGCACCGTGATGGCGCCCTCGTTGATCGACTTCGAGTCGTCGTAGAGCTGGCTCCGGTCGATGTCGGAGACCGAGCCGCGGCCCTCGCAGCGCGGGCACATGCCTCCGGTGATCGAGAAGCTGCGTCGCTCCTTCGTGGTGGCCCCACCCTTCTCGAAGGTGACAGCGCCCGAGCCCGAGATGGAGGCGACGTTGAACGAGTACGCCTGAGGCGACCCGATGTGGGGTTCGCCCAGGCGACTGAACAGGATGCGCAGCAGCGCGTTCGCGTCGGTGGCCGTGCCGACGGTGGAGCGCGGGTCGGAGCCCATGCGTTGCTGGTCGACGATGATGGCCGTGGTGAGGCCCTCCAGCAGGTCGACCTCGGGCCGGGCGAGGGTGGGCATGAATCCCTGCACGAAAGCCGGGTAGGTCTCGTTGATCAGGCGTTGCGACTCGGCGGCGACGGTGTCGAACACGAGCGAGCTCTTGCCCGAGCCCGAGACGCCGGTGAACACGGTGAGGCGGCGCTTGGGGATGTCGACGCTGACGTCTTTGAGATTGTTCTCGCGGGCGCCCTGCACGCGGAGGAGTTCATGCGGGCGCTCGGCGGCACGGTTCGGTGTGCGGGTGTCGCTGGTATCGCTGGTGCTGGCCATGGCGGTCACTTTAGCGGTGGCCGGGGGTCGAGGGCTTCTCGGATCCTGCTGTGTGGAGGCCGGGCCCGCTGTGCAGGACAGGAGGGCCTGCCGTCGCACGCGCATCCGTGTCAGGATCGGCTATGCCCTCCCGCCTCATGCTGCTCGACACCGCGTCGCTGTACTTCCGTGCCTTCTACGGAGTGCCCGACAGCATCCGCCGGCCCGACGGCACGCCGGTGAACGCCGTTCGGGGGCTGCTCGACATGATCGGCCGGCTGGTGGTCGAGTACGAGGCCACGCATCTCGTGGCCTGCTGGGACGACGCCTGGCGGCCGTCGTGGCGGGTCGCCCTCATCCCGAGCTACAAGGAGCACCGGGTGGAATCGACGCGCGGCGGCACCTCGGTCGAGGTGGTTCCGGATGGCCTGACCGCCCAGATCCCGCTGATCCGGGAGGCGCTCGCCGCCGCCGGCATCGCGGTGGTGGGCGCCGCCGATCACGAGGCCGACGACGTGATCGGCAGCTACGCGACGCAGGCCCAGATGCCGGTGGACGTGGTGACGGGAGACCGCGATCTCTTCCAGCTGGTCGACGACGACCGCGGCATCCGGGTGATCTATACCGCTCGGGGCATGAAGAATCTCGAGGTGCTCACCGACGCGGTGGTGGTGAAGAAGTACCGGGTGCTGCCGTCGCAGTACGCCGACTATGCGGCACTGCGCGGTGACACGTCCGACGGCCTGCCGGGCGTGGCGGGCATCGGCGAGAAGACGGCGTCATCGCTCTTGCTGGAACACGGAACGCTCGAGGCACTGCTGCGGGCCGACGACCTGTCTCCGTCGGTCGCCGCGAAGCTCGAGGCTGCGGCCGACTATCTCGCTGTGGCACCGCGGGTGGTGAACGTGGTTCGCGATCTCGCGCTGCCGTCGCTCGACGAGATCGGGGCCCGGCTGGGCCCGGTGACGGATGCGGGACGGGTGACACTGGAGCGGCTGGCCGAGCCGGAGGAGTGGAATCTCGGAGGGTCGGTGAAGCGGTTGCTCGGGGCGTTGGATGCGGTGGGTGGGTGACGCGGTGGGTGCGATCCGCTGACGCTCCGGCTGCTGCGCCGGCGTCAGGTGCGTCGGCTCGCGCTCAAGCCACCCCGGCTGCGCGACGCACGAGAACGATCGCGTCGTCGAGCACCATCGGCTGACCATCCGGGCCCGTGGCCTCGCGCGAACGGGTCTCGCTGAGCACGGTCGTCCATCCCTCGGCCAGCTGCAGCGACTCGACCACTTCGTCTGGGGTGGGCAGCGGCGGCTCGTCGTGGTGCGGCTGGTGGGCCGACGGGAAGCTCGCGTGCCCGACGACGAGGAGATGGCCTCCGGGCGCCACGGCCTGCGCGGCACGACGCAACACCTCCTCGCGGGGGAAGGCCACGGGGGAGTGCAGGAAACACGCCGAGACGAGGTCGAACTCCTCTGTCGGCTGCCACTCGGCGAGGTCGGCCTGCTGCCAGCTGATCGCGGCGACGAGCTCGCGACCTGCGCCGTGGGCCTGGTTCGATCGGGATGCCGCGTGCTCGGCCGCCCGGGCGAGGGCCGTCGTCGAGATGTCGATGCCCGTCACCGTCCAGCCCTGCTCGGCGAGCCAGATGGAATCGCCCCCCTCGCCGCTACCGAGATCCAGGGCGCGGCCCGGTATCAGGGATGATGCCACCGCCACCAGCGCGGCGTTCGCCTTGCCGCTCCAGATCTGGGGGCGCTCCTGGTAGCGGTTCTCCCAGAAGGCGATCGCATCCTGATTCGTGTTCTCGGGCTCGGTCATGGAGATCAGCATGTCGGGTGCGGGCGGATGGTGGGAAATCGCGTGCTGAATCGGCATGTGTGGGAGACGACCCGACATGAGAGGGCAAGCGCGGAGCGCGCGGCAGCTTCGTGTGTTCGGCAGGAAGATGGGTGGCCTGCGAAGGGGCTGCCGCGCGCTTCGCGCTTGCCCTCGATGGTCGTGGATGCGTCTCAGAGATAGGTTGCATTGTCGAGATGCGGCTGGACATCGCGATGTCGGTGGGTGCGTGTTGAATTAATCTCATGAAGCCGCACTTCGAATCCGCACCCGGTGAGGGGGCCGTGTTCGCGCGCGCCTCGGGTGCGGGGCGTGATGCGATCGGGGAGCGGTACGACGCGGTCGTGCAGCGCATCGTGGAGGCCGAGCGGGCCATTGCGCGCATCGAGGCCGCCCGCACCCGTGACTTCGTCGAGGCGATCGCGTTGGCCGAGGCGCTGGCGTCGACCGCGGGTGCACCCACGCCCACCGAGCGGGAGTGGGCCCGCCGTTCGCTGGCCGCGGAGATCGGATGCGCGTCGCGCCGTTCCGAGCGAACAGTCGCGCGGTTGCTCAACGAGTCCGAACTCATCGTCGCCGACCTGCCGGCCACGCTGGCGGCACTCGCGTCGGGCGACATCTCCTACGCCCACGCGCATTCGATGGCTCTGCACGCTCTGTCGTTGCCCGAATCGTCGCGGGGCCCTTTCGAGGTCGAGGCCCTGCCGCTCGCCGCCGAGAACACCGCCGCGCGCTTCGACGATCGGGCCCGCCGGTTGCGGGAGCGGGTGCATCCCGAATCCATCGAGTCGCGAACCCGGCTGGCGCGCGAGGAGCGCGGAATCTGGCTCGATCCGGAGCGCGACGGTATGGCGACGCTGCACCATCACCTGCCGGCTGTCGACGCTCTGGCCATCCACGATCTGGTCGACCGCACCGCCCGAGAACTCCGCGGGCCCGACGAGGAGCGAACGCACGCTCAGCGCTGCTCCGACGTGCTGACCGGCATCATCCTCGGGCGCCCTGACGGCGAGAAGACGGTGCAACCGACCATCATCGTCACGGTGCCGGCCACCACCCTGGCCGGTTGCGACGACGCTCCGGCCGATCTTCACGGCTATGGCCCGATCGATGCGGCCACTGCCCGGCGCATCGCGGCGGCTGCTCCGACCTTCCTCCGGGTGCTCACCCACCCGTCCACAGGCGAGCTGCTCGATGTGCGCCGCACCCGCTACCGGGCACCGGCGGAGCTGCGGCTCGCACTCATCGCGGCCGACGAGACCTGCCGGTTCCCGGGTTGCGGCCGCCGCGCCTCCCGCAGCGAGCTCGACCACACGGTCGCCTGGGCCGACGGCGGCGCCACGAGCGCGTCGAACCTAGCCCACCTCTGCTCGAGCCACCACCACCTCAAACACGCGGTGGCCTGGACTGTCCGCGCAGCCCCCGAGCCGGGCCTCCGGTCTCCCGATTCGTCCGGAGGTCATCCACCTTCCACGGCGTACCATCCGGCACGCACCTTGGAGTGGCGATCACCGAGAGGCGCCACCTACCTCACGAGTCCCGCCTCGCTCCCGCCTCCATGATCCGGCGCGACATCATGACGATCCGGGGTGCCGATCGGGGCGCCCGGTGCCGCGCCCATCAGCGCTTGGAACGGTGCGCGGCGGACTGGTGCAGACGGGGTGACGTGAGCAGCTGTGCGGTCGTCTCTTCGGTGGCGCCGTCAGCTGTCAGCTGTCAGCTGTCAGCTGTCAGCCGTCAGCCGCCTGCCGTCAGGCGTCGCGCGGCTGCGAGGGCTTCGCGGGTCGCGCGCACGGCGTCGACACCCGAGGCGTCCCGGGCGCCGCCCACGATCTCGTGCGGAACCCCGGCCGAGGCGAGCTCCGCGCTCAGCGGGTCGTGGGATTCCTGCCCGGCGCACACGATCACGGTGGTCGCTTCGATCAGCTCGCGGGTTCCGTCGGCGCGCACGATCCGCACACCCTCGGGAACGATCTCCTCGTAGTCGAGCGACGTCTCCATCCGTACGCCCGCGTCGCGGAGCTCGCCGACGGCCACCCAGCGCGACGTGATGCCCATTCCGTCGCCGATGCGTCCCGACCGCCGCAGCACCGTCACCTCGGTTCCCGGCCGCGGGCCTGCCGCACCGCCGGCTGCGCCGTTGGCGGCATCGTCGTCGGCATGGCGGACCGATCCGGCAGCCACGTCCGGCGCGACCCGCGAGCGGATGCGCTGCGGCAGCGCGTCACCCTCGAGGTACGTGTCCGGCCGGGCCAAGTCGTAGCGCCGCGAGAACTCGCGGGCCCGCTCCGCCGGGTCGTGCGAGAGCACGAGGTACTTCGCGACATCCACGCCGATCCCGCCCCCGCCGAGAATCGCCACCGGCCCCGCCAGCACCCCCTCCCGCAGCGCCTGCTCGTAGCTCAGCACGTGCGGCAGCCCCGCCCCGGGCACCGACACCTCCCGCGGCCGCACTCCCGTCGCCACGATCACCCCGTCGAAGCCGCCCGAGATCAGCTCCTGCGCCGTCACAGCCGATCCGAGAACCACCGTCGCCCCGGCCGTGCGGAGTCGTGCCTCGTAGTGCGCGACAGTGAGGGCGTAGTCCTCCTTGGTCGGGATGCGCGCCGCCAGTCCGAACTGGCCCCCCAGCCGCGTCGCCGCCTCGAACAGGGTCACCTCGTGGCCGTTCGAGGCGAGGTCGTCGGCCGCGACCAGCCCGGCCGGCCCGCCGCCCACCACCGCGATGCGTCGGCGGTGCTCGATGGTGTCTCCGGCGCCGAGTGCGTCGCCCGCACCGAGAGCGTCGCCCGCACCGAGTGCGCCGCCCGCCTCGAGAGAGTCGCCCGCACCGAGTGCGCCACCCGCACCGAGAGCGTCACCCACCCCGAGGCCGCCGCCGGGCAGCCCCACCGCCACGGGATACCGAACCTCGTTCCCCGCGCGCGGGTTCACCAGGCACGACACCGACCGCCCCACGAACGATCGGTCCAGGCACGCCTGGTTGCACCCGATGCAGGTGTTCACATCGTCGAACCGCCCGCGCCACGAGTGCGCCACGATCGCCGCATCGGCGAGGAACGGCCGTGCCAGCGCCACCGCCGTGATCAGCCCGCCGGCCAGCACGTCCTCCGCGTCGCGCAGATCGGTGAGCCGGTTGCTCGCGATCACGGGCACCGCGGTGGGCGCCGACGGGTCGCCCGGCAGCGCGACCGCCCGGGCCACGGCCTCCGCATAGCGCAGCCACACTCCGTGCGGAACCGCCGCCTGCACCGTCGGCACCGTCGACTCGTGCCAGCCGATGCCGATGTTCAGCGCGTCGGCGCCGGCGCGAACGAGGTCGCGGGCGAGCGCATCCGTGTCGTCCTGGGTGCTGGAGTCTGGCACGAGGTCGGCGCCCGACATCCGCACGATCACGGGCACGTCGGTTCCGGCACCGCGTCGCACCGCGCGCAGCACCTCGATCGCGAACCGACGCCGCCGCACCGCGTCGCCGCCCCAGTCGTCGTCGCGACGGTTGGTCACCGGCGAGCAGAACTGGTTGATCAGGTATCCCTCCGAAGCCATGATCTCCACGGCGTCGAACCCCAGCTCGACGGCGCGCGCCGCCGCCCGCTCGAAATCCTCGATGGTTCGGCGGATGCCGGCCTCATCGAGCGCGACCGGCATCGACGACCCGCGAGCCCGCCACTGCACCGCAGACGGCGCCACCGGATGCACGGCCTCGCCCCGCGCATCCGTCACCCCCTCGAGCAGCGCGTACCGCCCGGCGTGGAAGAGCTGCGCCGCGATGAACCCACCCGCCGCGTGCACGGCGTCGACAGCGGTCTTCAACCGGTCGTCGGAGGCGGAGCCGCCGGTGGTGGTGTCGCCGACATCCGTTCCGCCGATCACCGTGAAGTCGGCCCCGCCGCACCCTTCGGCGTTCACCGCGAGCCCGCCCGTGATCACCAGTGCCGCTCCACCGTGCACCCGTTCGGCATAGAACGCGGCGAGGGCGGCGCCGCCGTCGTCGAGCGAGTCGAGGCCGGTGTGCATGCTGCCCATCACCACGCGGTGCGGCAGTTCGAGCGGGCCGAGCCGCCACGGCGAGAACGTGAGGGGGAGCGTGGTGCGGGGTGCAGACATCCGGATGCGTCGCCTACTCGGCCGCGCCAGAACTGCTCGCGGCCCCAGAACCGTCGGCAGCCCCAGAATCGTCGGCGATCCCAGAACCGCTCGCGGCCCCAGAACCGCTCGCGGGCTCCGTACCGCCGGGCCCGCCCGAACCATCCGATCCCAGCACCGCCTCCCGCAACGATCCCGTCGTGTCGCCCCAGAACGGCGGCGCCACCACCGTGAGCC
Source organism: Herbiconiux liangxiaofengii (assembly GCF_041927335.1). Classification (NCBI taxonomy): domain Bacteria; kingdom Bacillati; phylum Actinomycetota; class Actinomycetes; order Micrococcales; family Microbacteriaceae; genus Herbiconiux; species Herbiconiux liangxiaofengii. The sequence continues at coordinate 156,430 of NZ_JBHFHD010000012.1, forward strand.
CGCCGTCGACCACGAGCGTCTGCCCGGTGATGTACCCGGCTCGCTCCGAGAGCAGGAACTCGGCCGCATCGGCCATGTCGTCGGCGGTGCCCGGCCGCTGCAAGGGGATCTTCGAGAACACCGTCTCCACGGGCGCCATGCCCGGCACCCGGTTGTAGAAGTAGTCGAGCGAATCGGTGTCGATCAGCCCGCCGTTCACCGCGTTCACGGTGATGCCGCGCGGCCCGTACTCGGTGGCCATGTACTTCACGTACGCCTCGTTGGCCGCCTTGGCGGCGCCCAGGGCGGCGTAGGTGGGGAACGCGCGCAGCGACCCGTAGCTCGTGACGGCCAGAATTCGGCCGCCGCGGTCCATCAGCGTCGCCGCCCGGATGGCCCCGAGCACGAACGAGCGCGTGTTCATGGCGTAGCTGCGATCGAGATGGTGGGTCTTCAGCTCGGCCACGGGCTTGAAGGCGCTCGCGGCGGCATTGGCCACGAAGCCGTCGAGCCGGCCGTACTCGCTCTCGACGGTGTCGAACAGGTGCTCGATCTGATCCGGATGCTCGATGTCGGCCTGCACCGTGAGCCCCGATCCGCCGGCGGCCACCACGTCGGCCAGCGACTGCTCGGCGAGGTCGGTGTTGACCTTGTAGTTCACCACCACCGCGGCGCCCTGGGCGCCGAGCTTCTGCGCGAGCAGGCGCCCGATGCCGCGGGAGGCGCCGGTGATCACGATCACGCGTGTGGGGTCGCCGCTCATGCGGGCACCCCTGAATCCGAGCCCGAGCCCGAGCCCGAAGCCGCACCGCCCGAAGCCGCACCGGGATCCGGCACGGCACTGCCCGCAGCAGCATCCCGAACGGAACGCTCCCGAACCGCCTCGGCCAGCACCGCCCGCGCCACCACCGTCTTCTGGATCTCGTTCGTGCCCTCCTCGAAACGCTGCGCCCGGGCATCCCGGTACACCCGCTCGATCGCGTTGCGCTTCCAGTAGCCCTGCCCGCCGTGGATCTGCAGCGCCTTGTCGGTGACCCGCGCCAGCATGTCGACGGCGATCATCTTCGACGCACTCGAGAGCGTGCCCGCATCCGGAGCACCGCTCTCGAACGCGGCCGCGGCGGCCATCACGAGCGCCCGGGCCGCGGCGATGTCGGCGTGGTTCTCGGCGAGGTAGGCCTGGATGACGGGCCGTTCGGCCAGGGTCTTGCCGAAGGTCTGCCGGGTGAGCGCGTAGTCGAGGGCCAGCTCCTGAGCCCGCGAGGCGAGGCCCACGCAGCTCATCGCCACCGAGATGCGGCTGGGCAGCAGGAAGCCGCCGAGCGCCACCGCGAGGCCGTCGCCCTCCTCACCGAGCCGCGCCGACACGGGCACCGGGGTGTCGGTGAAACGCAGGATGGCGTGGTCGGTACCGCGGATGCCCATGGTCTGCGAGTCGTCGATCACCTCGGCGCCCGGCAGCCCGGTGTTCGGCACCAGCAGGGCCACGGTGCCCTCGCGCCCGGTGGTGCCCTCGAGGCGGGCGAAGAGCAGCCAGTAGTCGCACTTCACCCCGAAGGTGATGAGGTGCTTCTCGCCCGAGAGGTAGTACGTGTCGCCCTCGCGGCGCACGCTCGAGCGCAGGTCGGCGCCGGTTCCGGCCGTGGCCTCGGTGAGGGTGAACGCCACGAGCACGTCGCCCGCGATCGAGGATCGCACCAGGTCGACCTGCGCCTCGTTCGCGAACGGCAGCATGGCGCGCCAGGTGCCGTTGTTCACGTGGGCGAGCATCCGGATGCTGGCGTGCGATCGCGAGAACAGCTCCAGCAACTCCAGATACCGGCTGAACGGGATGCCGCGGCCGCCGAGCTCCACCGGGGCGGCGAGGCTCATGTACCCGCGGTCGCGGAGCTCCTCGTACAGCTCTCGGGGTACGTCGCCCTCGGCCTCGATGCGCTCGGCCCACACCTCGCCCGGGCCGCGCACCCAGGCCTCGATCTCGGCCTTCAGCCGGGCGAATTCGAGCTCGTCGAACTCGCGCTGATCGAACCCGGGCTCATCGGAGCCGGGCTGATCGGACCCGGGCTCATCGGACCCGGGCTCATCGGATCTGGCCTCGTCGAGCGTGCTCACGCGTCCTCCTCGTGTACTGCTGTCGCGTCTGCGGTTGCTGTTGCTGTTGCTGTCGCGTGCGCGGTTGCTGTCGCGTGCGCGGTGGCTGCCGGCTCGGCGAGCGACGCGGGCGGGTCGGCCGCCACGAGCCTAGCCGCCTGCTCGCGCAGCAGGTTCTTCTGGATCTTGCCCACCGCGTTGCGCGGCAGCCGGTCGATCGTCACGAGCCGCTCGGGCCAGTAGTACTTCGACACCCCGGCCGCGGCGAGGTGCTGCTGCATGCCGGCGAAGTCCAGCGGCCGGCCAGAGACGGTTGCCACGAAGGCACAGGCCCGTTCGCCCAGACGCGGATGCGGTTCGGCGACGATGGCCGCCTCCCGCACCGCGGGGTGCTCGGCGAGCAGGTTCTCGATCTCCACCACCGGGATCTTCTCGCCGCCCCGGTTCACCACGTCTTTCACCCGGCCCGTGAGATGCAGGTAGCCCGCCGCGTCGATCACAGCGAGGTCGCCGGTGCGGTACCAGCCGTCGGCGGTGAAGGCCTCGGCGGTCAGGTCGGGCCGGTCGAGGTAGCCGAGGAAGGTGGTGGGGGAACGCAGTTCGTAGTGGCCCTCGACGCCCCACGGCAGCTCGGCGCCCTCGTCGTCGACGATGCGGATGCGGATGCCGGGCAGAGGCCGGCCGTCGGTTCCCCAGGCCGACTCCGGCGGGTCGTCGGGGGCGGCAAGCGTGCCGAGGCATGTCTCGGTGGTACCGAACGCGCCGCACACGGCGGCGCCGAGCACCCGTCCTGCCCGCTCGGCGAGCTCCCGCGGAACGGCGGCGCCGGTGGGCACCACGATGCGGAGGCTCTCGGGTGCCGGTGCGCCCGCCTCGACCGCTTCGACGAGATCCATCACGAACGGGGTGGCAGCCTGCATGAACCGGGCGCCGGCGCCGGGATGATCCGGCTGCGCGGATCCGAAGGCCTGCTCGAGGGCGACGGTGGCGTTGTGCTGCTCGGCGCGCTGGGGGCTCGGCCGCGCGGATCCGAAGGCCTGCTCGAGGGCGACCGACGCGTTCCACACGGGCTGCACCACCGCGGCGGCGCCGATGCGCCAGCTGAGCAGCAGACCGTAGAGGAACCCCGTCTGGTGCGCGAGCGGCGAGGGGATGAACACGCGGTCGTCACCGGTGAGAGCGAGGTGTTCGGCCTCCATCGCGGTGGCGAGGGCGAGCGAGCGGTGCGAGTGCAGCACGCCCTTGGGTTCGCCGGTGGTGCCCGAGGTGAACAGCAGCTGGGCCACGTCGTCGGCTGACGGACGACGTGCCTGCAGGGCGGCGCGCGCGGCCGCCGGTACCTCGGGGTTCAACAACGCGTCGTAGTCGTGCTGGGCGGGCTGCGGCGGTCGCGACGGCGCTCCGATGGAGGTGCCGGTGGCAGTGCCGGTGTGGGTTCCCCCACCCGCGTCCCGCGCGCCGGCGCGGAGCGCCCCCGTGGCGTCGCGCGCGCCGAGCACGATCACGTGCTCGAGCGACGTGGCCGACCCCCGCGCCTCGGCCTCGGCGAGCACGGCCGGCAGCTCGGCGGCGTGCGCCCGGCCGCGGAACGACTCCGGCACGATGAGCACCCGCGAGCGTGACCTGGCCAGCACCATCGCGGTCTCGCGCACCCCGAAGACCGGCATCACGGGAGCCACGACGGCACCGATCTGCAGCACCGCGAGGCTCACCACGGCGCACTCGGTCCAGTTCGGCAGCTGGAACGCCACGGTCTCACCCGGCTCGACGCCGAACGCCACGAGCGCCGCCGACAGGCGGTCGGCCTCCTCGGCGAATTCGGCCCAGCTGAGGCTGCGCGGCCGGTCGCCCACCTCGATGAGGGCGGTGTCCTGCCCGCGCTCCGAGAGCATCCGATCGACCGCGCTCGTGACCCCGGTGCCCGAGCCGACCGGGGCAGCGCCGAGCACCTCGCCCGACCCGCTGCCCACCCGCGCCGCGCTGCCCGCCCGCGCCGCACCGTCCACCCGCGCCGCGCTGCCCGCCCGCGCCGCACCGTCCACCCGCGCCGCGCTGCCCGCCCGCGGCGCACGCCCCCGCGCCGCATCCGTCACGGCGCCACCTCCTCGCGCGCATCCCGAGCACGAACCCGCATCGGCAACCCGATGTCGTTCATGGCGTCGAGGAACCGCGGGTACGAGATGCGGTACGCCCGCGGGTAGGTCAGCGTCGTCTCCCCGTCGGCCCGGGTGCCGGCCACGGCGAGCGACATCAGCACCCGGTGGTCGTTGAACGACGACAGCGCCGCACCGTGCAGCGGCCCGTCGTCGCCGAGCCCGTCGATCTCGAGCGCATCGCCGCGATCGGTCAGGTGTGCACCCAGCCGGTTCAGCTGCAGCATCGCCTTCACGCGGTCGGACTCCTTGAGCCGGATGTGCGCCACCTCGTGCAGCCTCGACCGCCCCTCGGCGAAGGCGGCGAGCGCCGACACCACGGGCAGCAGGTCGGGGATGCCCGAGCAGTCGAGGTCCACCGGCTGGAGGGCGATGCCGTCGTGCCGCACCCGCACGAACCCGGTGGCGGCATCCCGCTGCACGGGCAGCCCCATCGCCGTGACGATGTCGAGGAAGTCGGCCTCGGGATGGTCGGTCTCCGACGCCCGGGTGGCGTGCAACCCCCGGAACAGAACGTCGGAGGGGTGCAGCGCGGTCGCCGCCAGCCCGAACGCCGCCGATCCGATGTCGGGCGGGATCGTGTAGTCGGCCGGCCGGGCGGTCTGCCCCGGAGGCACCACGAAGGTGCGGCCGTCGTCGGAGGCCTGCACCTCGAGGCCGAAGTGCCGCATCATGCGCACGGTGAGATCGACGTAGGGGCGCTCGTTGAGCGTTCCCGTCACCTCGATCGTGGTCGTGCGCCGGGCGAACGGCGCCACCAGCAGCAGCCCCGACAGCCACTGCGAGAGGGTGCCGGGGATGCTCGCGTGGCCACCCTCCGGCCGGCCGGGGTGCACGGTGATCGGGGGGCATCCGCCGGCCGACTCGTGCCGGATTCCGAGCTGCTCGAGCGCGTCCAGCAGGGCCTGGATGGGCCGGCGGCGGAAGTACTTCATTCCGGTGAGGGTGATGGGCCGGTCGGCGAGGGCGGCCAGTCCGGTCATGAAGTAGAGCGTGGTGCCCGAGGAGCCCACGTTCAGCAGCCCCTCGGCCGAGACGGAGCCGTGATCCACCACACCGCCGGTGGTCGTGTACGGACCGCCGTGCACGACGTAGTCCTCGCCCTGCACCTCGATGCGGGTGCCGAGGGCGCGCAGCACGCCGATCGTCCACACCACCTGCCGGGTCTCGGAGAGCCCGCGGATGACGCTGCGCCCTGGGGCGAGCGAGGCCAGCACGAGCGCCCGGTGGGCGTGGTACTTCGACACGGGAACATCGAGCTCGCCGCGGATGGTTCCGGACGAGCCGTTCACGGTCAACTGCACGCCCACCATCCTGCCAGGCGTGGTGGCAGCCGAGCGCCGGGGCGGTCCCGGCGCATCTCAGAGCCCCTGATGACTCACAGGTCGGTGCGCACGATCGGCTGGTCGCTCCCGCTCAGCCGGATGTCGACCGAGGCGATGTCGGATGCGGCGATGCTCGTCGAGGCCGACAGATTGCCGGCCGAGGCGCCGTTCTCCGCGGTCCAGCTCGCCACCGTGGTCTCCACCCCGGTGCGGTCGGTCACCACGAGGTCGTAGGGCACCGGTCCGACCAGGGTCGACTGCAGCTGCTCGCTGTAGCTGCAGTCCCAGTCGAAGCGGGTTCCCCAGTCCGTGGGGCTCACCCGCAACTCGGCATTGATGTAGCCCGGCTCCACCTGGGTCATCATCACTCGCTCGGCCGCCGTGGTCGTGGTGCCCCCGGGAAGGGGTGCGGCCACCGGAGCCTCGGTCCCGTCCGGCTGCGACGAGCCGAGGCCGAGCCCCGCGCCCAGCCACAGGCCGCCCACCAGGCCCAGCGCTGCCAGGGCCGCCCCCGAGCCGGCCATGATCGCCGCCATGCGTCGCCGCAGGCTGCGCCGGCGTCGGCTCACCGCCCTGGCCAGGTCCTGCACCGAGTCGGCCCGCCGGGCGACCACCACGGTGGGCTCGGCTTCGAGCAGCGACTCCGCCTCCTCCACGCTCAGCCGGCCCAGGATGGCGGGCATCCCCGCCAACTCGGCCACCGCCCGCGAGCACTCCGCGCAGGTGGTGAGGTGACGCTCGAAGGCGCGCCGTTCGTCGGGCCGGAGCATGCCGGCCACGTACGCGGCATCCCAGTCGCGGAACTCGTCGTCCTGTTGGCCGGTCATTCGGTCACCCCTCTCTCCTGCAGGGCGAGCCGCAGCGCGCGCATGGCGTAGTGCAGCCGTGACCGCACCGTGCCCACGGGAACCCCCTCGTTCTCGGCGATCTGCCCCGCCGTCTCGCCCAAGTAGTACGACCGTACGATCGCCGTGCGGTGCTCGATCGACAACGACAGCAGCGCATCCGACACCAGCCAGCGGTCGAGCACCGCGTCGGTGCGGTCGGCCGTGGCGCGCTCGGGAACCTCATCGGTGGCGAACTCGCGGTTGTGCCGGGCGCTGCGCCGGTCGTCGATCACGAGGTTGCGCGCCACCGTGAACAGCCAGGCCCTGGCCTCCTCGTCGCTCAGCGCGAGCACGGACGGCTTCTTCCAGGCGCGCAGCATCGCCTCCTGCACCACGTCCTGCGACAGCTCGGGGTCGCGCGTGAGGCGCGTCACGTAGCGCATCAGCGCCGGCCCGTGGGTGTCGTGCACGGCGCGCAGCAACTCCGCCTGCTCGTCATCCATCTGCCACCCGCTGTCTCGTGTCCGAATCGAAAAGTCGTTCATTCAGGGCAACGAGATGGCGGCCCGAAACGTTCAACCGCCACGCTACGGGGTGATGAACCGGCCGTCGAGGTCGTCCTGCCGGGCGCGTGCAGTCGCCACGCTACGGGGTGATGAACCGGCCGTCGAGGTCGTCCTGCCGGGCGCGTTCTTTCATCACGAAGTGCTGCTTCTTGCCGGTGGCGGTGTACGGCAGCTCGTCCACGAAGGCATACCGGCGGGGCCGTTTGTAGCGCGCCAGCTGCAGGCTCTCGAGGCAGTGCCGGTCGAGCTCGGCGGCGGCCGCGGCCGGGTCGGGCAGCTCACCTGGCCGTCGCACCACGTACGCCACCACCAGCTCGCCCCACTCCGCGTCGGGCAGCGCGGTGACGAGGGAGTCGGCGACACCCGGATGCCCCGCCAGCACCTCCTCCACCTGCACCGGATGCACGTTCTCGCCGCCGGTGATGATCATGTCGTCCTTGCGGCCCACGATGGTCACGAGCTCGTCCTCGTCCCAGGTGGCCAGATCGCCCGGGTACATCCAGCCGTCGCGGAACTTCTTCGCCTGCTCCTCGGGATTCTGCCGGTAGGTGTACCCGCTCTTCACCGTGCGCATGATCACCTCACCCACCTCGGTGCCGTCCTTCGCCGCCAGGTCGTCGGGATGGGCGAGGCGGTCGTCGTACACGCGCACCACGGCCACGTCATCGTCGAGACAGGCCCGGCCGGCCGTGGCGGGCGCGGCCGGTAGCGCCCCTGGGGGGGGGGCGGTGTTTCCG
>NZ_JBHFHD010000013.1:0-34407 GCF_041927335.1 Herbiconiux liangxiaofengii
CCACCCCCCCCACCCGCGCCCTCGTCGAAACATCCCTAGCCGCCCCTCCCGCCCGCGGCCGGCAGCTCCTCGGGCCGGAGGTACGTGTTCCAGAACGCCTCGGTGGTTCCGTAGCCATTGGCGATGCGGCGGGTCAGCGTGCCCTGGTAGCGCAGTGCGGCCGCGCGATCCAGGGGCGCGCCCATGGTGACGATGCCCGAGAGCGACGAGAGTTCGCGGGGCGAGGCCTCCTGCGCGTCCGCCAGCCGTTCGAGGTTCGTGGGAGCGCCGATCACATAGGTGAGCCGGTGGCGCTCGATCAGGTCGAGCACGAGCGACGGCTCGAACTGCGGCAGGGTCACCACCTCGAAGCCGGCGTAGAACGCGGTGTTCGGCCCGGCGCAGTAGTTGCCGCCGCGGTGGAACCAGGGCGACATGTTCATCGTGCGGTCATCCGGCCCCAGCGGGAAGTGCATGATGGCGTCGTGCGCCGAGAGCACCTCGTTCAGGCTCGTCAGCGGAACCGCCTTCGGCATGCCCGTGGTGCCGGAGGTGTACAGGCGGGAGGTCTCGTCCCACACCGTCGCGCCCTCGGGTGCCCGGAAGCTCGGGGCACCGGCCACGAGCAGCTGCTCGAACCGGATCGCGCCCGGGAGGAGCCCAGCGCCTTCCCCGGCTGTGTCGGGTGCGGCGGTCTCCTCGCCCACCGCCACGAGCACGCGGGGCACGACCTCGGCGAGCTCGAGCGCCTGTGCCACCTCGGCCGCGAGGGAGGTCTCGTAGAAGAAGATCGCCGGGTCGGACTCGTTCAGGATGTGCGCGGTCTCGGCGGGCGCGAGCCGGAAGTTCATCGGAGACGACACGGCGCGGAGCCCCTGAGCGGCCACGTAGAGAAAAGCGAACTCGGGCCGGTTCACGAGCTGGTAGCCCACCACGTCGCCCACACCCACCCCGTGCTCGGCCAGGCCGGCCACGAGGGCGCCGGTCACCTCACCGAGCTCGCGATAGCTCCACGACCGGCCCGTGACGCTGTCGGTGATGGCGGTGCGCCGGGCGAAGCGATGGATGTTGCGTTCCACGCCCGAGGCCCACGTGAAGTGCTGCTCGAACACCTGTCGGAACGGTGCCGGATCGAAGTCGGTAGTGCCCATGCAGCTTGTTCTATCACCTGAACGAGCCACCACCGTCCCAGACGCCACAGGTGTCGAGTGACGCCTGCCGAGCGGGTCAGATGTCGAGGGTGTCGCCGGGCTGCAGCGCCACGTACTCCCCGCTGACTTGTCTGTCCGAGTCAGATGTCGAGCGTGTCGCCGGGCTGCAGCGCCACGAACTCCCCGCCCACCTGCTCGGTGGCCCACCGGATGCGGTCGGCCGCCATGGTCTTGCCCGCCACCGACAGCACCATCTCGTGCGTGGCGAAGGTGCGCTTCGGCTTCAGCGCCAGCACGTAGTCCATGGCCTCGGCGATCTTCAGCCAGGGCGCCCCCGCGGGTACGGCCACGAGGTCGGGTTCGACGCCCTCCGGCACGGCCCAGGAGTCACCGGGGTAGAAGAGCACGTCGTTCACCAGCACACCCAGGTTGTCGACCACCGGGATCGACGAGTGGATGACCGCGTGCCGCCCGCCGAAGAAGCGCAGCGAGAACGGGCCCGCCGTCACGCTGTCCCCGGCATCCACCCGTCGCACGCCGAAGCCCTCGGCGGCCAGCACCACACCCTCCGGCCCGAAGACCACGGCGTCGGGCGAGGCCTCCAGGATGCGCCGCAGCTGCTCCGGCGTCCAGTGGTCGGCGTGCTCGTGGGTGATCACCACGGCCACCGTGCCGGCCGCGTCGGTGATGGGGGTCGTGAACGATCCCGGATCGATGAAGAGCTTCTTGCCCGACTGCTCGAGGAGGAGGGCGGCGTGCTCGAATTTGGTCAGTCTCATGATGATCAGACTCAACACCCCGGCCCCGGCTTCTGCAACATCGGGGAGGATCAGCCCTGGCACCCGGCCCGGGCCGCTGCACCGTCTGGCATCACCGGCCCCGGCACCCGTGCCCGGATCGTGCGACGTCGGGGATAATCGGTCGTCATGGCCCCCCGAGAATTGCGCGTCGTCGTCGCGATCAACCCCAATGCCTCGTTCGGCGGCTCCCGCCACGTGGGCCCTGCCGTCGTGGCAGCTCTGCGCGAGGCCGGGCACGACGTGCTGCCGCTGAGCGCCCCCGACTACCCGGGTCTCGTGCGGGTGACCCGCGAGGCGCTCGCCGCCGGGGCGCCGAAACCGGTCGACGCCCTCGTGGTGGTGGGCGGTGACGGCATGGTGAACCTCGGCGTGAACCTCGTGGCCGGCACCGGGGTGCCGCTCGGCATCGTGCCGGCCGGCACGGGCAACGACTTCGCGTCGGGCCTCGGGCTGCCCACCGACGACACGGTCGCGGCGACCGCCGTGCTCGTCGACGCCTTGCAGCGCGAACCGCGCGTGATCGACGCCGCCCGGGTCACCGGCGTCGAACCCGACCCCGCGCTCCACGCCGACAGTCAGGGCGACGAGCCGTTCCGGTGGTTCGCGGGAGTTCTGTCGGCGGGGTTCGACGCCGCCGTGAACGAGCGGGCGAACCGGATGCGGCGCCCCCGGGGCGCCTCCCGCTACGTCATCGCCCTCATCGCCGAGCTGCTGGCCCTGAAGGTGCGGCGCTACGAGCTCGAGATCGACGGAGAACACCTCGAGGTGGCCTCGCCGTTGCTCTCGGTGGCGAACAACACCACCATCGGGGGAGGGATGCGCATCGCGCCCGACGCGCTGCTGGACGACGGTCTGCTGGACGTGTTCATCGTGAAGCCGGTGTCGCGCATCCGGTTCATCAGGTTGTTCCCGAGGGTGTTCTCGGGCACGCACTCCGACCTGCCGGTGGTGGAGTTCCGTCGCGCCCGACGCGTGCGGGTGCACTCGGAAGGCGTGGTGGGTTTCGCCGACGGGGAGCGCTTCGGCCCGCTGCCGCTCACCGTGGAGCTGGTTCCCGGCGCCCTCACGGTGCTCGTCTGAGCAGTCGGCGCGGAAGTCGGCGCGGAACTCGACACGCGGGTCGACGCGGAGCCGATTTGAGGGCACCCGGTTCGTATGGCATACTCGTGGAGTTGCAAAAACGGCCCCATCGTTTAGCGGCCTAGGACGTCGCCCTCTCACGGCGGTAACGCGGGTTCGAATCCCGCTGGGGTCACCACCATCCGAAAGCCTCCGGTTCACGCCGGAGGCTTTCTGTGTCTGAGGCCTTTTGTGTCGGAGGCTTTCTGCGTTTGTCGGGGTGCGCTGGGGCCTGCGCGGTGTTGACTGGGGCCATGAGCAACAGCGAAGCAAGCGACCGGCCCGACCTGAGCGACATCGAGTACCCCGACTACTCGGGCTACCCCGACGGTGAGGGTGTCGTGGGCAACGGCCCCACCACCGAGGCCGTGCCCTCGGGCGTCGACCCCACCATCGCCGACGAGCCGGAGGACGCCGACGCCGACGTGTCCACCAGCGAAGAGACCATCGTCGAGAACGACGGCTGAACCGCCCCCAGAACTAGGCACACCAGGCCCCCCGACGTCGACCGCTCACCTGCCGTCAACCTCCCCTTCACGCGTCAACCGTCTGCGCGACACCGCCCGCCCCGAACGTTGCCTCGCAGGCATCGGGGGGCGATCGAAGGGGGTGCGTCATGGCGGATTCAGCGCGCATCGTGTTCGTGTCGTTCGCCTCGCAGCGCGATCCTCTGCGGGAGTCCTGGCGGCGCTTCCGGGAAGCGGTCGCGCCGGCCACGGGCGCCGACCTCACCGGGGCGGGAAGGGCGCCCGGATCGGCGGCGCCCACCGCGGGAGGCGATCTGGCCGGCAGTGCGCGGGCGGCTGGTCATCCCTCGTCGTCTGGCGAGACATCCGGTGTCTGGCGACTGCTCGCCACGAACAACCGCGAGCTGTGCCGGGCGGCCTTCGTGTACCCCACCTTCGCGGGCGCCCGCGCGCACGTGCTCGCCCTGAGGGCCCGCGCCGACGAGCTCGAGACCGTGGCGATCGCCGGCCCCGCTCAGGGCAGCCGCGGCTGGTACCTCACGCTCGACGGAGCGATCGTGGCCACCTGCGGGCGCTGGTACGGAGCCTCCGCCGCCGGGGGAGAGGCCGCGGCGGCAGCACTCGAGGCCTTCGGTGAAGCGGTGATCGGCGACATCGCGCGCGACCTGTCGCCGCGCACCCGCAACCGGGCGCCTCGGGTCTGGTGACCGGCGGCCACCCGACCGCGCTCAGCTCGCGCGCAGCACGCTCTGCGTGAACGACGACAGCCGGGCCAGCAGCCCCTCGGCCCGGGTGGCGATCACGGCGTCGGGGTCGGGCTGCATCTCCGACTTCGGCGGCACGATGCGGATCAGGTTCGAGCAGCCCAGGTCGCTGCAGATGTACGTGCCCACGGTCGAGCCGTCGTACCCCGCCTGGCCTGCGCGCGGAGCGGTGAACAGGGTCACCTGACCGCCCGGTCGCGGAGTGCGGCAGAGGGTGCACATTGCCGAGACGCTCCGCCGGGTGTGTGATCCGGCGGCCTTCAGCAGCAGGCCGACGGGCTGCCCGTCGCGCCAGTACACGATGTAGCCGCGATGGATGGCGTGCACGTCGCGCCAGCCGAGGAACTCGCGGTCCTCCCACACGATCTCGTGCAACCCCGGAAGGGTCATCCGCTCGAGCTCGTGCTCGGTGATGTTCGTGAACGACTCGCGGATCTGTGCCTCGGTGAGTGCCTGCATCCGTTCGAGCTTAACCCCGACCGGGCCCGGGCGACCTGGTCAGTACAACTGCGTTCAGCGGAACAGCGGTCAGTGGAACTGCGGGATGATCAGCCACAGCCCGTAGAGCACCGCGGCCACGCCCACCGCGAAGCACAGGCCCGCCCCGATTGTCGCGGGCATCGATCGCTCCCGCGTGCTGGCCCCCGTCGACAGCAGCCGCAGCCCGAGGGCGTACGAGCCCACCACGAGCATGCTCGCCGCGAACGCCACGAGGAAGACCACCACGAAGGCGCCCCAGTTCACTCCCAGAAAGCTGTCCATCAGCGGGTCCCCTCTCCGGCGCCCACGGGCGCGTTCTCGGTGCTGCCGGCATCCGTCGGTTCGTCGTTCACGGTGTCGTGCGTCACCGGATGACGCCGCGCCAGCAGGTACAGCCCGATTCCGGCGGCCAGCGCCAGCACCACCACGATTACGAGGCCGAGCGTGCTGCTCGAGGCGGCCCAGGCGGCCAGACCGCCCACCAGGGCCGCGGCCGGCAGCGTCACCAGCCAGCCGGTGGCGATGCGCCCCACCACGCCCCAGTGCACCGAGGCGAGCTTCTTGCCGAGCCCGGCACCGATCACGGCGCCCGAGGTCACCTGCGTGGTCGACAGTGCGAAGCCGAGATGCGACGACACGAGGATGGTGGCCGCCGAGCTCGTCTCGGCCGCGAAGCCCTGGGGCGCCGCGATGTCGGTGATGCGCTTGCCGACGGTGCGCATGATGCGCCAGCCGCCGAGGTAGGTGCCGAGCGCGATGGCGAGGCCGCAGCTCAGGATGACCCAGAACTGCGGGCCCGAACCCGAATCCTGGTAGCCCGCCGCGATGAGCGTGAGCGTGATCACGCCCATGGTCTTCTGGGCGTCGTTCGTGCCGTGGGCGAGCGACACCAGTGAGGCCGAGATGGTCTGGCCGTGCCGGAAGCCGGCGTCGGAGCCGCGGGACTTCGCCTGCTGCGTGATGCGGTAGGCGGCGTAGGTGGCCATCAGGGCCACCACTCCGGCCACCACGGGCGAGAGGATGGCGGGCACCACCACGTTCGTGAGCACCACCGCGAAGTTCACCGAGCCGAAGCCGGCGCCGATCACCGCGGCGCCGATCAGCCCGCCGAAGAGCGCGTGCGTGGAGCTCGAGGGCAGCCCGAGGTACCAGGTGGTGAGGTTCCACAGCACCGCGCCCACGAGGCCCGCGAAGATCATGATCGGGGTGATCTCCACCCCGTTGTCGCCCTCGTTGATGATGCCGCCCGAGATGGTCTTCGCCACCTCGGTCGAGAGGAAGGCGCCCACGAGGTTGAGCACCGCCGAGATGGTCACGGCCACACGGGGTTTCAGGGCGCCGGTGGCCACCGAGGTCGCCATGGCGTTCGCGGTGTCGTGGAAGCCGTTGGTGAAGTCGAACACCAGGGCCACCACGACGACGAGCAGTACGGGTATGAGCACATCCATGCCCACTGTCCTACGCCCGTGGTGCGCGCTCCCGCGGTGTCACGGAGGTGAACTCTGGCCGAATGACCGGCGACGGCACGACGGGGGCGAGCGGGCCTCGCGGAACGGCGGTCTACCGGAACGGCGGCCTACCGGAACGGCGGCAGCCCCGCACTCGCCCGGTCGATGGCGTCGGCGGCACGCACGAGTGCCAGGTGCGAGAACGCCTGCGGGGTGTTGCCCACCTGGCGGTGCCCGTCGACGTCGTACTCCTCCGACAGCAGGCCCACGTCGTTCGACAGGCCCACCAGCCGGTCCATCAGGCGGGTCGCATCCTCGAGCCGGCCGGAGTGGGCGTACTGCTCCACCAGCCAGAACGAGCACGCGAGAAACGGATGCTCCCCGCCGGGGAGTCCGTCCACGCCCGTCTCAGGGCGGTAGCGCAGCAGCAGCCCGTCTCTCAGGAGGTCGTTCTCGATGGCGGCGACCGTGCCGAGCATCCGCGGGTCGTCGGCGTCGATGAACCCGATCTGCGACAGCAGCAGCAGCGAGGCGTCGACCTCGCTGGTGCCGTAGTGCTGGCGGAAGGAGTTGCGCTCGGCGTCGAAGCCCTCGGTCTCGATCTCGTGCCGCACCCGGTCGCGCAGCTCGGCCCATCGCTCCACCGGCCCGTCGAGCCCGTACTTCTGCACCGCCTCCACGCCGCACGCGAAGGCGGCCCAGATCATCGCGCGCGAGTGCGTGAAGGGCACCTGCGGCCCGCGGATCTCCCAGATGCCGTTGTCGGGCCGCTGCCAGCGCTCTTCGAGGAAGCCCAGCAGGGCGCGCTGCAGCGGCCAGGAGTACTCGTCCTCGTCGACACCGATGCGCCGGGCCTCGCGCAGCGCGATCATCAGCTCGCCGAAGATGTCGCCCTGGTACTGGTCGTAGGCCCCGTTGCCCACCCGCACCGGCGACGACCCGTTGTAGCCAGGCAGGCTGGTCAGTTCCGACTCGGTGAGCCGCCGCTCGCCCGCGAGCCCGTACATGGTCTGGATGTCGGCCGGGTCGCCCGCAATGGCCCGCAGCAGCCAGTGCCGCCAGTGGCCGGCCTCGTCCTCGTAGCCGTAGAGCATCAGGGCCGAGAGGGTGAGCGAGGCGTCGCGGATCCAGGTGTAGCGGTAGTCCCAGTTGCGCGGCCCGCCGAACTGCTCCGGCAGGCTCGTGGTGGCGGCGGCCACGATGCCGCCCGTGTCCTCGTGGGTCAATGCCCGCAGCACGAGCAGGGAGCGGCGAACCGCCTCGCGGTACGCGGTGGGCTGCTCGCCCGTGGAGGCCCACTCGCGCCACCAGGCGGTGGTGTCCTCGAGCTGCTCGTCGACGTCCAGCGGCCCGGGGGCCGGCCGGTGCGAGGGGTACCAGGTGAGCACGATGTCGACGGTCTCGCCGGTCTTCACCGTGAACACCGACTCGTGGAAGTGGTTCGTGGCGTGCATCGCCGGGCCGCGCACGATCACCGCATCCGGGCCAGCGATGCCGATCACGGCGTTCACGCCGTACTCGGGTGCCTGCCGCATCCAGGGCAGGGCGTCGGCGTAGTCGAAGCGGATGGCGAGTTCCTGCCGCATCCGCACCTCACCCGAGATGCCCCGGATGCGCCGGATGACGTCGGCGCGGCGATCCCCGTGCGGCATCAGGTCGGTCACCTCCACCACGCCCTCGGGCGTCTCCCAGCGCGTGACGAGCAGGAAGGTGTCGTCGAGGTAGCGGCGGGTCGACGTGGCCGCCTCGTGGGTGGGAGCGAGCAGCCACCGCCCGTGCTCCTCGGTTCCGAGCAGCGCGCCGAACGTCGACGGCGAGTCGAACCGCGGCAGACAGAGCCAGTCGATGCTGCCGGAGCTGCCGACCAGGGCCGCCGTGTGGCAGTCGCCGATCATCGCGTAGTCCTCGATGGGTAGAGCCATGTGCTGATTCTGCCCTGGCGTGGGCGGGTTCGCCCGCGGCCTGGCCGGTGGCGGGTGTGCGCCGGGCGGTTGTGCAGCGGTGCCTGCTGCGTGGACCGGGGCCGACGGGTGTGCGCCGGGCGGTTGTGCATCCGCGGCTGCCGATGAAGAATGGGTCGGATGAAGTATCAGGGGCCGGTTCTCGGCGTGCTCGCCATGACGGTCGTCTTCGGCGTCGCCGTCGCCACGAGTGTTCCGGCCGCCTCGCTCACCGCCCCCGGCTCGTTCGACGACCTGCAGTTCGACGTGGTCGCCGGCGCCCAGCAGTCGTTCGACTCCGGCACAGAGGCGGCGGGTGCGCTCGCCCGCGACGGCTACGTGGTGAACACGCCGACCCCCACCCCCACGCCGACTCCCAAGGCCGTCGCCGCGTCGTCGAACCAGGGCGGTTACGGCGGAGCGCAGTGCCAGGCGGGGTCGGATGCGGCGGTCGAGTCGACCGCGTTCTCGCGTGTCTACCCCGACGGCAACCGCAACTCCGACCTCTTCGGTCCCCGCGCCGAGGGCTTCCACAAGGGCGTGGACATGCTGAACGACCCCGGCGTGCCCGTGCATGCCATCGCCGACGGGGTGGTGATCGCGGCATCCGGAGACGGGGGCACGGGAGGGGTGTACATCTCGCTCGCCCACAAGGTTGGTGGGGTGGCCGTGTGCAGCATGTACATGCACTTCCAGGACGGGTCGCTGACGGCAGGCGTGGGCGACACGGTCGTCGCGGGGCAGGTCATCGGCCTCACCGGTCGCACGGGCAACGCCACCACCGAGCACACCCACTTCGAGATGTACGGGGCCGACGGGGTGCGCTACGACCCGATGCCCTTCCTCGCCGAGCACGGCATCGCCTGAGAGCGGGCTTCTGCCGCGCTCCCGATCCGCGTCGGCGAACTCGCGATATATCTTGACTCCTCGCCAAACGCGATATAACGTGTTTCTCGAGACGCGATACAGCGTGAGCGAGGAGTACACAGTGGCCATGGAGCAATGGGTCGTCAACGGCCCCAAAGTCATCGACGTCGAGCTGGTGCGCTCGGTCAAGGTGGGGCTGATCGGCGGTCAGGTCGACATCATCGGCCACGACGAACCGGGCGCCCGCATCGAGGTGCACTCGGTGAGCGGCAAAGACCTCAAGATCTCGATCGACGGCGACCGCCTCGAGATCGACCACCCGCAGCTGCGCTGGGACAACTTCATCGAGGTGTTCAAGTCGTGGCGGGGCAACGCGCGGGCCGACGTGAGCATCATGGTGCCGCGCGACGCTGCCTTGAAGTTCGGCGTCATCTCGGCTTCGGCGCTGATCAGCGGCCTGCGAACGGATGCGCGGGTCAGCACGGTCACCGGCGACGTCGTCATCGACGCGGTCGAGGGAGACCTCGACGTCAACACCGTCTCGGGCGAGGTGTCCATCCGCGACCACCGCGGCCTCGTGAAGGCCCACACGGTCTCCGGCGACATCGCGGCAGCGGGGGAGATCCGCCGGTTCTCCGCCGATGGCGTCTCGGGCGAGGTCTTCGTCGACACCACCGGCGTGCCCACCGCCATCGAGAACAACACCGTCTCGGGCGACATCACGGTGCGGCTCGACGCCGACACCGCGGCCCGGTACAACGTCAACTCGGTCTCGGGCACGCTGCAGCTGGGCCCCTCCACCATCACGGGGCTCCGGGGCGGCGGGTACAACGGGCACAGCGGCGAGCTCGACCGCACGTTCACCGAGTTCCGGGCGAACTCGGTGTCGGGCGACATCACGCTGCTCTTCCGCGAGGGGGAGCCGGTGGGAGCCCCGGCGGGGGAGTCCTCGGCGGGGGCCTCGGGCAAGTCCTCGGCCGGGTTCTCGGGTGAGGCCTCGGCCGAGTTCTCGGGCGGCGCCTCGGGCGGGGCCGGTGGCTCGGCGACCGATTCCGACGCCGGCTCCGAGGGGCAGGCCCCGGCATGAGCCCCGTGTTCGGTCACGGCCACCTCAGGCTGTACCTGCTGAGCCTGCTCGACGAGTCACCCAAGCACGGCTACGAACTCATCCAGGCGCTCTCCGACCGCTTCGGCGGAACCTACAGCCCAAGCGCCGGCACCATCTACCCCCGCCTGGCCAAGCTCGAAGAAGAGGGTCTGGTCTCCAAGGCGGCCGACGGCCGCAAGACCGTCTACGCCATCACCGACCAGGGCCGGGCCGAGCTCACCTCGCGTCGCGGCGAGCTCGACGACATCGAGGCCGAGCTCTCCGACTCGGTTCGCCGGCTGGCCGACGAGGTGCGCTCCGGCGTCGATCAGGCCATGCGCAGCCTCAAGGCCGAGCTGGCCTCCGCCAAGCGCGAGGCCGGGTCCGGTGCGGGTTCCGGCGCCGGTTCCGGCTCGTCGTCCAAGGCGGGCCGAGCGGATGCGCGGGCCGATTCCACCCGGGCTTCGGCAGGGCGCTCCGGCGGCGACCGGGCCGATTCCGCACTGGCGCTGCGCGAGGCCGATGCGGTTCTGAGCGAATTCCGTCAGCAGCTGCGGCTCGACCTGCGGAAGGCCTCGGCGGCGGGGATCGATCCCGCGTTGGTCGGCCGGCTGCGCGAACGCCTGGCGGCCCTGCGGCTCGAGGTGCGCGAGGAGCTCGGGGGCCGCTGACCCCGCAGCGGTGCGGTTGCCGTCCGGGCCCGCCCGGGAGAGACTTTCGGTCATCGTGCTGCCTGCGTGTTGTGGGAGCCGTCATGCCGAAAGGTCCCCGTGCTCCAACTCCCCGCGGCTTTCGAGATCAGCTCGCTCGTGGTTCTCGTGCTCATCCTGGCCGCCGACCTGCTCATCGCGGTCAAGCGACCGCACGTGCCCTCGTTCAAGGAGGCCACCCTGTGGGTGGTCTTCTACGTGGCACTCGCGCTGGTGTTCGCGGGCATCATGTTCGTGGTGGCGGGCGGCGAGCCGGCGGGGCAGTTCCTGGCCGGCTGGCTGACGGAGTACAGCCTGTCGATCGACAACCTGTTCGTCTTCGTCATCATCATGGCGCGCTTCAACGTGCCCCGGAAGTACCAGCAGGAAGCCCTGATGGTGGGCATCATCGTCGCTCTCGTGCTGCGGGGCGTCTTCATCGTGATCGGCGCCCAGCTGATCGAGTCGCTCAGCTGGATCTTCTACCTCTTCGGCGCCTTCCTGCTGTTCACGGCGTTCAAGCAGGCCTTCGGCACGCAGGACGAAGGCGACGGCGACGGCGAGAACGGCCTGGTCACCTTCCTGCGGAAACGCATGAACATCGCGCCCGACTTCGACGGCGCCAAGGTGCGCACGCGCATCGACGGCAAGACGATGTTCACACCGATGATCATCGTGTTCATCGCGCTGGGATCCACCGACCTGCTCTTCGCGCTGGACTCCATCCCGGCCATCTTCGGCATCACCCAGAGCCCGTTCATCGTGTTCACGGCGAACGTGTTCGCGTTGATGGGGCTGCGGCAGCTCTACTTCCTGCTCGGGGGGCTGCTCGAACGCCTCATTTACCTGCACTACGGCATCGCGTTCATCCTCGCGTTCATCGGCGTGAAGCTCGTCTTCCACGCCCTGCACGCCAACGAGGTGTTCTTCATCAACGGCGGGCAGCCCGTCGAGTGGATCCCCGAGATCGACACGTGGACCTCGCTCATCGTCATCATCGCCTCGATGGCGGTGGCCACGATCGCGTCGCTCATCGTGATGCGCCGCCGCGGCTCGTCGGTGCGCGCCACCCACCCCGACCCCGCCCCCTGACAAACCAGATCCGTCACTTTTGGCCCTAAATCCCCGCTTTTGGGGCGAAAAGTGACGGGTCTGGGCTTCTGGGGTTGTGGATAACCCAGGAGGGCACGTGGGGGAGCCGCAGCATGGAGCATGCCTCGTCGCGTGCAGCTGCCAGAACACCTTCTCGAGCACCCGTTCGCCGTGCACGACGGCACCCGCGCGGGCGTCTCCCCGAAGCGGATGCGCGGCAGCGATCTCTCGTCTCCCTACCCGGGCGTGCGCCGGTTCGGTGCGCCGCCCGACGGCCTGCTCGAGCGGTGCCGGGCCTACGCCCAGCGGATGTCGCACGATCAGCTCTTCTCCCACGGCACCGCTGCCCTGCTCTGGGGAATCCCTCTGCCCGACGAGTACGGGCTGCGCGAGATCCATGGGCGCCCCGAACGCGATCCGGCCATCCTCCACGTCGCATCGCTGAACGGCACCCGCCCGCGCGTGGCCGGCGTGCGGGGGCATGAACTCAGCGACCGCCGCATCCGGTGCGTGCTTCGACACGGGCTCAGGGTGACGGATGCGGCGAGCACCTGGGTGCACCTCGCCGCGTCGCTCACCCTCCCCGACCTCGTGGCGGCGGGTGACCACCTCGTGCTCACGCCGCGTTCCCGGCATCCCATCGAGCGCCGCCCGTTCTGCGGCGTCGACGACCTCGTGGCACGCCTGCGGAACGTCAGAGGCGGTGGCCACGTCAAGGCCGCACGGGCTCTGCACCTCATCCGCGACGGGGCGGAGTCGCGTCGGGAGACCCACCTCCGGCTGCAGCTGCTGGGGCACGGCCTTCCGGAACCCGACCTCCAGGGCGTCATCCTGGACGCTCACGGCCGGTTCGTCGCGCGAGGTGATCTGGTCTACCCGGCCTTCAAGGTGCTCGTCGAGTACGACGGCCAGCAGCACCGGGAGAGTTCGATGCAGTTCCACCACGACGTCGCGCGTCACGAGGCACTTCTCGCCGAGGGGTGGACGCACTTGCGCGCCGACCTCCACACCCCTCTCGCAGGACGCGACTCGGCACCGGCCCGAACCGAGCGCGCCCTCCGAGCCCGAGGCTGGAGCCCGGGAACCCCGGTTCCGTCACTTTCGGCCCCAAAACGTGGGTTTTCGGGCCAAAAGTGACGGAACTGGTCTTCCGGGAGACGGGTTGGCGCGCACGGTTGGGGGTGGGGGAGCGGTGGTACGATCGGGCCGTGCTGTTCGGTCGACTTCTCCTTCGTCGCCGCGACGAGTCCTAGTTTCCAGGCCTCACTCGTCGCGGAGTTCGTCGTCGGCTGACCCCCTACTTCCCGAAGGACATCGCATGAGCACCACATCATCGCCCGAGTCGCCTCACGAGACCACCCCGAGAGCAGCCGAACGGCCCCGCACCCTCGCCGAGAAGGTCTGGGACGACCATCTCGTCGTCAAGGGCGAGAACGGCAGCCCCGACCTGCTGTACATCGACCTGCACCTCGTGCACGAGGTCACGAGCCCCCAGGCCTTCGACGGCCTGCGCGCCGAGGGCCGCCCGGTGCGGCGCCCCGACCTCACCATCGCCACCGAAGACCACAACACCCCGACGCTGGCCATCGACAAGCCCATCGCCGACCTCACCAGCCGCACCCAGATCGACACCCTGCGCCGCAACGCGCAGGAGTTCGGCATCCGGCTGCACTCGCTCGGCGACGTCGAGCAGGGCATCGTGCACGTGGTCGGCCCGCAGCTCGGCCTCACCATGCCCGGCATCACGGTGGTGTGCGGCGACAGCCACACCAGCACCCACGGCGCGTTCGGCGCCATGGCGTTCGGCATCGGCACGAGCGAGGTCGAGCACGTGCTCGCCACGCAGACCCTGCCGCTGAAGCCCTTCAAGACGATGGCCATCACGGTCGAGGGCACGCTCCGACCCGGTGTCACCGCGAAGGACATCATCCTCGCCGTGATCGCCAAGATCGGCACCGGCGGCGGCCAGGGCTACGTGCTCGAGTACCGCGGCAGCGCCATCCGGAGCCTGTCGATGGATGGCCGTATGACCATCTGCAACATGTCGATCGAGGCGGGCGCCCGGGCCGGCATGGTCGCCCCCGACGACATCACCTTCGACTACCTCAAGGGCCGCCCGCACGCCCCGGACGGCGAGGACTGGGACGCCGCCGTCGAGTACTGGCGCACCCTCAAGACCGACGACGACGCCGTGTTCGACGCCGAGGTCTTCCTCGACGCCGACACGCTCGAACCCTTCGTCACCTGGGGCACCAACCCCGGCCAGGGCGTCTCGCTGAACGAGCGCGTGCCCGACCCGTCGACCATCGTCGACCCGAACGAGCGCGCCAGCGCCGAGCGGGCCCTCGAGTACATGGACCTCGTCGCCGGCACCCCGCTCAAGGAGGTCAAGGTCGACGCGGTCTTCATGGGCTCCTGCACCAACAGCCGCATCGAAGACCTGCGGGCCTTCGCCGAGATCATCAAGGGCCAGAAGAAGGCGGATGGCGTGCGCGTCATGGTGGTGCCCGGCAGCGCGCGCGTGCGCATCGAGGCGGAAGCCGAGGGCATCGACAAGATCGTCGAGGCGTTCGGCGCCGAGTGGCGGTTCGCCGGCTGTTCGATGTGCCTGGGCATGAACCCCGATCAGCTCGCTCCCGGCGAGCGGTGCGCGAGCACGAGCAACCGCAACTTCGAGGGCCGGCAGGGCAAGGGCGGGCGCACCCATCTGGTGTCGCCGATCGTGGCGGCGGCCACGGCCATCCGGGGCACGCTCTCGAGCGTCTCCGACCTCTCCGAACCCGCACAGCGCGAAACGGTAGGTGCCTGACATGGACAAGATCGACATCCTCACCGGGGTCGCGGTGCCGCTGAAGCGTGCCAACGTCGACACCGACCAGATCATCCCCGCGGTGTACCTCAAGCGCGTCACCAAGACCGGCTTCGAAGACGCCCTCTTCGCCGGATGGCGCAGCGACCCCGAATTCGTGCTCAACCGGCCCGAGTACCAGAACGCCCGCGTGCTCATCGCGGGCCCCGACTTCGGCACCGGCTCCAGCCGCGAGCACGCGGTCTGGGCCCTGCGCGACTTCGGCTTCACGGCCGTGCTGAGCGCCCGTTTCGGCGACATCTTCCGGGGCAACTCGGGCAAGCAGGGCCTGCTCACCGGGCAGGTCGACGAGGCCGACATCGAGCGTCTCTGGGCGGCCGTCGAGGCCCAGCCCGGAGTGGAGATCACGGTCGACCTGGTGGCGCGAACCGCCGCCATCGGCGACCTCACAGTCAGCTTCGCCATCGACGATTACACTCGGTGGAGGCTGCTCGAAGGTCTGGATGACATCGGACTGACGCTTCGCGACGAAGAGGCGATCACGGAATTCGAGGGCCGCCGGGAGAGTTGGAGACCTCGAACCCTCCCGGTCCGATAGCCTCGGGCGCCGCCACGACAGGCGACCGGGAGCGACAGATCGTCAAACCCAGACAGTGCAGGTGATGTAAGTGAACAGTCTCGTCCAGGATGCTCGAAACGCAGCCGAGCGAGTCGGACTGAAGTCCGACACGATCGTGATCAACGGCGGCCGTCCGCTTCGCGGCACGATCGACGTGCGCGGGGCGAAGAACCTCGTCACCAAGGCGATGGTCGCCTCTCTGCTCGGCGACACCACGAGCACCCTCCGGGATGTCCCCGACATCAGCGACGTGCACGTGGTCTCGAGCCTGCTCGAGATCCACGGCGTCAAGATCACCGGCTCCGCCTCCACGGGTGTGCTGCAGCTCGACCCCACCAATGTGGCCACGGCCACCAGCGCCGAGATCGACGCCCTCTCGGGGTCGTCGCGCATCCCGATTCTGTTCTGCGGCCCGCTGCTGCACCGTCTCGGTCACGCCTTCATCCCCGACCTCGGCGGCTGCCGGATCGGCGACCGCCCGATCGACTTCCACCTGGATGCGCTGCGGGCGTTCGGCGCCGTCGTCGACAAGCTCCCGAGCGGCATCAACATCACTGCGCCCAACGGGCTGCGCGGAGCGAACATCGAGCTGCCCTACCCGAGTGTGGGCGCCACCGAGCAGGTTCTGCTCACCGGTGTGCGCGCCAAGGGCACCACCGAGCTGAAGAACGCAGCGATCGAGCCCGAGATCATGGATCTCATCGCCGTGCTGCAGAAGATGGGCGCGATCATCTCGGTCGAGCCGAACCGCACCATCTTCATCGAGGGCGTCGACTCGCTCAACGGCTACAACCACCGTGCCCTGTTCGACCGCAACGAGGCCGCGTCCTGGGCCTCCGCCGCGCTCGCCACGGGCGGCTCGATCTTCACCACGGGCGCCAAGCAGTCCGAGATGATGACCTTCCTCAACGTGTTCCGCAAGATCGGCGGCGCGTTCGACATCGAGGAGGAGGGCATCCGCTTCTACCACCCCGGTGGCGAGCTCAAGCCCGTGGTGATCGAGACGGATGTGCACCCCGGCTTCATGACCGACTGGCAGCAGCCGCTCATCGTCGCCCTCACCCAGGCCCACGGCACCTCGATCGTGCACGAGACGGTGTACGAGAACCGCTTCGGCTTCACGGAGGCGCTGATCAAGATGGGTGCCGACATCGAGGTGCACAACGACGGCCTGGCCGACCCGAACCGCCGCGTTCCGCGCCGCGCGCTCGAGCAGGCAGCCGTCATCACCGGCCCGACGCCGCTGCACGGCGCCGAGCTCGAGGTGCCCGACCTCCGCGGTGGCTTCAGCCACCTCATCGCCGCCCTCGTGGCGCAGGGCCAGTCGTCGGTGAGCAACGTGGGCCTCATCGCCCGCGGCTACGGCGACTTCGTGGGCAAGCTGGAGAAGCTCGGAGCCGACTTCTACTTCGCCGAGTAGGGGCGGTCTCGTCGACATGGCAGCGGAGCCCGACAGCAGCACGACCGGCACCTCGGTGACCAGGGCCGGCAGCGAGAAGACCCCGGCGTTCCGGGTGGCCGCGGCCGCCGTGGTGCCGCTGCTGTCGGCGATCGTGAAGGTCGATCAGCGGGGCACCGATCACCTGCCGGCCGAGGGCTCGTTCGTGCTGTGCCCGAACCACTACTCCAACTTCGATCCGGTGGTCGTCGCCTGGGGCGTGTGGAAGCTCCAGCGGGCACCGCGGTTCTTGGCCAAGGCATCGCTCTTCCGGGTTCCGGTGGTGGGCTGGGCGCTGCGCATGATCGGTCAGATCCCGGTCGAACGCGCGGCCGGCTCCAATCGCGACAACGGCCCGATGTCGGCCGCCGGCCAGCTCGTGGAGCACGGCCAGGGCGTCATCGTCTACCCCGAGGGAACGCTCACGCGCGACCCCGGCATGTGGCCGATGCGCGGCAAGACCGGTGCGGTGCGGCTCGCGCTCGAGCACGGCATCCCGCTCATCCCGTCGGCCCACTGGGGAGTGCAGGCCATCCTGCCGCGCTACTCGAAGAAGCTGAGCCTGTTCCCGCGCAAGACGGTGCGCATCCTGTACGGGCCGCCCGTCGATCTCGACGACCTGCGCGGCCACCCCCTCGACCAGAAGACCCTCCAGGAGGCGACCGCTCGCGTGATGACAGCGATCACAGCACTGCTCGAAGACCTCCGCGGTGAGCAGGCTCCCGCGGAGCGCTGGAATCCGGCGGCGCACAACCAGAGCCAGTTCGGCCGCATCGCCGACGGCCGCCGCGAGGCCGCCGAGTGAGCCGCTCTCCCCGCGCGGCCGCCGTTCCCCGGCCGCGCGTCACGGTGCTGGGCGCCGGCAGCTGGGGCACCACGTTCTCGAAGGTGCTCGCCGACGCCGGTTCCGACGTCACGCTGTGGGCCAGGCGGCCGGAGCTGGCCAAGGAGATCCGCGAGGCCAAGCGCAACAGCGACTACCTGCCCGGCGTGAACCTTCCCGCAAGCCTCACGGCCACGTCCGACGTGGCGAAGGCGTTGGCCGAGGCGCAGTTCGTGTTCGTCTCGGTGCCGAGCCAGTCGCTGCGCGGCAACCTGGTGGAGATCAGGTCGCTCATCCCCGACGGCATCCCGGTGACGAGCCTGATGAAGGGCGTCGAGAAGGGCACGGGCCTGCGCATGAGCGAGGTGCTGGAGACCGTGCTCGAGATCGATCCCGCCCGCATCGCCGTGGCCTCCGGGCCGAACCTCGCCCTCGAGATCGCCAAGGAGCAGCCGACGGCGGCCGTGGTGGCGTCGTCGAGCCTCGAGACCGCCGAGCGGGTGGCGATGCTGGCCACGAACCGCTACTTCCGCTCGTACGTCAACACCGACGTGATCGGCACCGAGTTCGGCGGTGTGCTGAAGAACCTCATCGCCGTGGCCATCGGCATCGTCGACGGCGTCGGCTACGGCGAGAACACGAAGGCCTCGATCATCACCCGGGGTCTCGTGGAGATGACCGATTTCGCGGTGGCCTACGGCGGGCATCCGGAGACCCTCTCGGGTCTCGCGGGGCTCGGCGACCTGATCGCCACGAGCGGCTCGTCGCTCTCGCGCAACAACACCGCCGGCCGGCTGCTGGGGCAGGGCTACAGCTTCGCCGACGTGGTGAAGTCGATGCAGCAGACCGCAGAGGGCCTGGCCTCCGTCGCCCCCGTGCTGACGCTGGCCGAGGCCAAGGGCGTGGACATGCCGATCGTGCGGCAGGTGAGCGCGGTGCTCGCCGGTACGCTCGATCCGCGGGACATCGCACCCCACCTGACCACCGATGACGACACCGGCCCTCAGGGCGAAAGGACACTCGATGCCAAGCAAGACCAGGGTGGCGGTGCTGTTCGGCGGGCGCTCCAGCGAGCATTCGATCAGCTGCGCCACGGCCGGCGGGGTGCTTGAGGCGATCGACCGCTCGCGCTTCGACGTGATCCCGGTGGGCATCACCCGCGAGGGTGCGTTCGTGCTCGAAGCCGACGAACCCGCGAAGTTCGCACTCGACCCGTCGAACCTGCCGCAGGTGGCCGACAACGGCACGCGCATCCTGTGGCCGGCGTCGACCGCGTCGCGAGAGCTCTCGGTGCGGCGAACGGATGGCTCGGTCGACTCGCTCGGCGAGGTCGACGTGGTGTTCCCCATCCTGCACGGGCCCTACGGCGAAGACGGCACCGTTCAGGGCCTGCTCGAGCTGGTCGGCCTGCCCTACGTGGGCTCGGGCGTGCTCGCCTCGTCGCTCGGCATGGACAAGCACTTCACCAAGACGGTTCTGCAGGGCGCGGGCATCGCCGTGGCACCCTGGCAGACCGTGACGGCGCACCAGTGGGCCACCTCGCCCGAGACCGTCGAGACGTCGGCCGAGGCGCTCGGGCTGCCGCTGTTCGTGAAGCCGGCGCGGGCCGGCTCGTCGGTGGGGGTGTCGAAGGTGACGAGCCCGGATGCGCTGGGTGCGGCCATCGAGACCGCCCTGCGCGAGGACTCCCGGGTGCTGATCGAGTCGGCGGTGGTGGGCCGCGAGGTCGAGTGCGGAGTGCTCGGCGGGCGTTCCGGCGGAGCGCCGCGGGTTTCGGTGGCGGGCGAGATCGTGA
Source organism: Herbiconiux liangxiaofengii (assembly GCF_041927335.1). Lineage (NCBI taxonomy): Bacteria > Bacillati > Actinomycetota > Actinomycetes > Micrococcales > Microbacteriaceae > Herbiconiux > Herbiconiux liangxiaofengii. The sequence continues at coordinate 19,368 of NZ_JBHFHD010000013.1, forward strand.
TGACGGGCCGCGACTTCTACGACTTCGACGCCAAGTACCTCGATGCTCCCGGTGTCGAGCTCGTGTGCCCGGCCGCGCTGACGGAGGCGGAGCTGGCCGAGATGCAGGAGCTCGCCGCGCGCGCGTTCACGGCGATCGACGGAGCCGGGCTGGCGCGGGTGGACTTCTTCCTCACCCCCGACGGATTCGTGGTGAACGAGCTCAACACCATGCCGGGCTTCACGCCCATCTCGATGTTCCCGAAGTGCTGGATCGCGTCGGGGCTGAGCTACCCCGAGCTCATCGACGAGCTGATCGACCTGGCGCTCGGCGCCTGAGCGCGAGTCGGTTCGACGCCTGGGCGCCGCTGGGCGTGCTGGGCCGCTACGGTGTCGGGGCAGGCGTCGGCGTGGCCGTGCCGAGCACGTCGTTCGCGTCGATGCACTGATCGGTCTGCGGAATCGACGACACGGCCGCCCTCAGGTCGTCGAGCGCGCTCGTGCCGCCCACCACGTCGTAGTCGAGCACGACCTCCACGGCCGGCGTGCGCCCGTAGGTGGTGAACACGTAGGTGGGGTCGTTGGAGTTGTCCACGATCCAGTCGACGCCGTTCACGTTGGCGCAGGGCAGCGAGGTGGGCCCCGACACCGGCACGCCGCAGTGCAGCAGAACGGATGCCGGGTCGCCCCACGCGCCCGTGCCCTGAGCGTCGGTGGTACGGCGCTGCTGGTCGGCCACGGTGTCGGGCAGGCGCACGATCACGTCGGCGCACGAGGGGTCGGTGGCGTCGGCCGCGGGCTCGAGGCTCACGGTCGCGGCGCAGCCCGAGAGCGCGATGCCGGATGCCGCGGCGGTGAGCAGCAGCATCGCGAGCCGGCGGGGTCTGGTGCGGCGCCGGGAGGGCGCGTGCCCGTCGGCGGCGGCGCGGTCACGGGCGGGGGTCGGGGCGTGGGTCATCGCTGTTCAGGCTACCGTTGGCAGGTGGCCTCCGACTTCGGTTTACCTGCGAACGAGCACTCCGAGACCCTCGCGGGGGTCGGTGAGGGCGAGGTGCTGCGCCGCATCTTCCCGCGGTTGCCGCACGCCGACGCCGAGCTGCTCGGCCCGGGCGACGACGCCGCGGTGGTGGCGGCCCCCGACGGGCGCTACGTGGTGACCACCGACCTGATGGTGCACGGCCCCGACTTCCGCTCGGCCTGGTCGAGCGCCCACGACCTCGGCTGGAAGGCCGCGATGACCAACCTCGCCGACGTCGCGGCCATGGGGGCCCGGCCGACGGCCCTCGTGGTGGGGCTGGCAGCGCAGCTGGACACCCCGGTCGACGTGCTGCTCGGCATCGCCGACGGCCTCCGCGACGCCTGCGCACTCGCGTGGCCCGGATGCGGCGTGGTGGGCGGAGACCTGTCGGTGTCGCCGGCGCTGATGATCTCGGTGACCGCGTTCGGCGACCTCGAGGGCCGGCCGCCGGTGACGCGCTCGGGAGCCCGGCCGGGCGACCAGCTCGCGGTGGCGGGCGACCTCGGGCGCGCGGGCGCCGGGCTGTGGCTGCTGTTCCGCGACGGTGTGAGCACGGCCGGGCACACCTCCGGAATCGATCCAGTACCCGGTGAGCCCGATGCCGAGCTCGGCGCCGCGGTGCGCGCCGGGCATCCGGCGCTGGTCGACGCGCAGCTGGCCCCGGTGGCGCCGATCGCGCTGGGCGTGCCCGCCGCCGAGGGCGGGGCGACCGCCATGCTCGACGTGTCCGACGGTCTGGTGCTCGACGCCCGCCGTCTCGCGCAGGCCAGCGGATGCACCGTGCAGCTCGATCCCGCGGCCGTCGACCGCGAGGCGCAGCTGCTCCGCGAGCTCGATCCCGTGGTGGGCGACCGGGCCGCCCGCTTCGTGCTCGCCGGCGGCGAGGACCACGCGCTGCTGGCCGCGTTCCCCGCGGGCCCGCTGCCCGAGGGGTTCCGCCGGATCGGCTCGGTGCGAGCGGTCGACGGCGCTGCCGACGTGCTGATCGGCGACCACCCCTTCGACGATCGCGGCGGCTGGGACCCCTACGCCGACTGGGACGGCAACGCCGGCTGAACCGGCGAGGCCGGGTGACCGTCAGAGCACCGTCTCGCCGTGCGGGCCGTCAGGCGCTCAGGTTGTCAGGCGCTCGGCGCCGGCTGAACCGGCGAGGCCCACCAGAGCACCGTCTCGCCGTACGACTTCGAGCGGTCGAGCTCGAGACCGCGCGGCCAGTCCGGCTCGGGGGAGCGGCTGCTGCGTTCGACGAGCACGGTGGCGTCGGCGTCCAGCAGCGGTACGAGGGCCGACAGGGTCTCGGCCAGCTCGGCGTCGGGCAGGTCGTACGGCGGATCGATGAACACCACGTCGTAGCCCGCCCCGGCGACGGGCTGCTCGGCTCGCAACCGGGGGAGCACGGCCTGCACGACGACCTCGACGCGGGGGCGTGCATCCCGGGCCGCCGCCGCCGTGACCTTCGCGGCGTTCTGCTTCGCGATGCGCGCGGCCGCCGCGTTCTTCTCCACCAGCACCGCATGGGCGGCACCGCGGCTCACGGCCTCGAGCGCGAGCGCGCCCGAACCGGCGTAGAGGTCGAGCACCACCAGTCCGTGCAGGCCGCCGCGCGCCTCGAGGGCCGAGAAGATCGCCTCGCGAACACGGTCGCTCGTGGGCCGGGTGCCCGTGCGGGGCACCGCGAGGGCGAGCGATCCGGCGAACCCGGCGATGATGCGTGTCACGCAGAGCACTGTACAGCGCACGCGCCTGGCCGGTGGGCAGGCGAGGGCGAACGGATGCGGCACGGCCGGCGGGCCGCGGTGTCGGGTGCGCCGCCTAGACTTCGGTGCATGAGCGGCACCACCTCCGGCAGCGGCACCCCCGCGGCTCGACAGGCTGCCTCCGTGCGGGCTGCCGCTGTGTGGAATGCCTCGGTGCCGACTGCATCTGTGCCTGCTGCCTCGGTGCCGACTGCATCTGTGCCTGCCGCATCCGGTGCTGTGCCGCCCCCGCCCGCGGTGCTGACGGCCGCGGGCGATGCCCTCGACGCCAAGCTCGCCGGTGTGCTCGGCGGCCGCACCGCCACCGCCCTCGAGAAGGCCTTCGGCATCCGCTCGGTCGGCGACCTGCTGAACCACTACCCCCGCCGCTACGCCAAACGCGGCGAGCTCACCGCCATCGACAAGCTGCCGCTCGACGAGAACGTCACCATCGTGGCCGAGGTGCGCGACGTGCGCGAGCGGCCCATGCGCGCCCGCCGCGGCAGCCTGCTCGAGGTCTCCATCAGCGACGGCCAGGGCTTCATCTCGCTCACCTTCTTCAACCAGGCCTGGCGGGCCCGCGAACTCCGCCCGGGCGTGCGGGGTATCTTCGCCGGCAAGGTCTCCAACTACCGAGGCGCCCTGCAGCTCGCGCATCCCAACTACGAGCTCTTCACCGACACCCGGGGCCTCGGTGCCGACGCCCTCGGTGCCGATGCCCTCGGTGCCGACGCCCTCGACGCGCTCGGCGACTCACTCACCGACCCGAGCGCGCTCGACGACGCCGAGGCCAAGCGCTGGGCCGAGATGCCCATCCCCATCTACCCGGCCACGGCATCCGTGGCCAGCTGGCAGGTGGCCAACTCGGTCGCCATCGTGCTCGACGCGGTGAAGGGCCAGATCCTCGACCCGGTTCCGGATGCGGTGCGTGACCAGCGCCGGCTGCTCCCGGTCGGGCGCGCCTTCGAGCTCATCCACCGCCCGCAGAAAGACGCCGACTACATGCGGGCGCGGGACACCCTGCGGTTCCAGGAGGCGTTCGTGCTGCAGACGGCGCTGGTGAGCCAGCGGCGGGCGGCGCACGCCGTGAAGACCACCCCGCGCATCCCGAAGCCGGGCGGCTACCTCGAGCGCTTCGATGCCGCGCTGCCGTTCCGGCTCACCGCCGACCAGCAGCTCGTGGGCTCCGAGATCGCGCGCGACCTGGCGGGCGAGGTGCCGATGATGCGGCTGCTGCAGGGCGAAGTGGGCTCGGGCAAGACGCTCGTGGCGGTGCGCGCGATGCTCGCCGTCGCCGACTCGGGCGGCCAGTCGGCGCTCCTCGCCCCCACGGAGGTGCTCGCCGCGCAGCACCTGCGCTCCATCGTGAAGGTGCTCGGCCCCGACCTCGCCGCCGAGCTCGTGCCCACCCTGCACACCGGCCAGCTCAGTACGGCCGAGCGCAAGAAGGCACTGCCCAGGATGGTGTCGGGTCAGGCGAAGCTCGTCGTGGGCACGCACGCGCTGCTGAGCGACGTGGTGCAGTTCTACGACCTCGGTTTCGTGGTGGTCGACGAGCAGCACCGCTTCGGCGTGGAACAGCGCGACACCCTGCGGCAGAAGGGTGCCACGCCGCCGCACGTGCTCGTGATGACGGCCACACCCATCCCGCGCACGGTGGCGATGACGGTGTTCGGCGACCTCGACGTGTCGACCATCACGGAGCTGCCGTCCGGCCGCAAGGGCATCGAGAGCTTCAGCGTGCCGCTGGCCGAGAAGCCGGGCTGGGCGGGCCGCATCTGGGCCAGGGTGGCCGAAGAACTGGCTCAGGGCCGGCAGGCGTTCGTGGTGTGCCCGGCCATCGATCCGGCCGATCCGGTCGAGCCCGCCGATCCGGCCGACGGTGCGGGGCTCGCCGGCGATCCCGGTGCACCCGCGCGGCCGCCCAAGGCGACCGTCGTCGACACCCTGGCGCAGCTGCAGGCGCTGCCCGCGCTCTCGGGCTACCGCATCCGGTCTCTGCACGGCCGCATGCCGAGCGAGGAGAAGGACGCCATCATGCGGGCCTTCGCCGAACAGCAGATCGATGTGCTGGTGGCGACCACCGTCATCGAGGTGGGGGTCGACGTGCCCAACGCCTCCACCATGGTGGTGCTCGACGCCGACCGGTTCGGGGTGAGCCAGCTGCACCAGCTGCGCGGCCGCGTGGGCCGGGGCGGCGTGCCGGGCCTGTGCCTCCTGGTCACCTCGGCCGAGCCCGACTCGCCGGCGCGGGAGCGGGTCGACGCCGTGGCCGCCACCCTCGACGGCTTCGAGCTCGCCGAGATCGACCTCGAGCTCCGCCGGGAGGGCGACGTGCTCGGCAGCCTGCAGGCGGGCGGGCGGTCCTCGCTCCGGCTGTTGCGGGTGGTCAAAGATGCCGACGTGATCCAGGATGCGCGAGCGGTGGCCTTCGAGATCATCGACGCCGATCCGGCGCTCGCGTCGCACCCCGCCATCCGCGGCGCGTTCGAACGGCGGCTGCGCGAGAGCGAACGCGAGTTCCTCGCGAAGAACTGATTGCGTATCCGCCCGGGTGGGCGCAGAGTGGAGCGCACAGGAGACGAGGTGGCTCATGGACATCACTGCATCGACCCTCACCAAGCGTGCGAAGAACGCGCTGGCCCGAACCCCGCTGGCCGGGCGCGCCCGCAATCGCGCCGAGTTGCATCCCGACGTCGTGCCCGTGCTCTCGGCCGGCAAGCACCGGTCGGCGCGCTCGGGCGCGTGCTTCATGGAGTTCGCCTCCTTCCTCGCCGGTGAGACCTGGAGCGATCACCCCGCCTGCACGCATCCGGGGCTCGCCCAGCTCGCCCGTGCCGTCAACGACATGAGCTCGGATCACGGTCGCAACCGGCTCGCCGTGCTCATCCCCTCGGTGATCGAGCTGAACAGCGACGACCCACGGCTCGAGCTCGTGCTCGCCGTGCGGGCTGTGACGGTCGCCCTCCGCGATGCGCCGATCGACCGCCAGCACGCGCTCGCCGTGGGCGGCATCGTGTGTCAGGATGCGCTGCACCGCCTGGGCGGAGCGGGCGCGATCGAGCTCGACGGCCCGTTCGCCGAGGCACTGGCGTCGGCCCCGGAGGCCGAGCGCTGGGCGCGCCGGTTCCTCGGCCGCAACGAGCGGTGGAGCCGGGCCGAGATCACGCCCCGGCAGGCCCACACCACCATCGCGATGGCGGTCGACGGGGTGCGCTCGGCGTGCGCTCCGTATCCCGACGAACGGCTGCACGCGATGCTCGCCGACGGCATCGAGGTGTGCGAGCGGTTCATCGCGCAGCAGGGCGCGGCGGATGCGACGGCCGGGCCGGCCCCGCGCGTCGCCTCCTCCGGTTCCACCGCCTCCACCACCGGCGGGCGGGTGGCGCAGCCCGCGTAACGTCGTGGAAATGCGGCGATTGATAGCCTTGACGGCATGAGCAGTGTCGCGGTTGTACCCGGTTCGTTCGACCCCGTCACACTGGGTCACCTCGATGTGATCGAGCGTGCCGCCACCATCTTCGACGTGGTGCACGTGGTGGTGGTGCACAACCCCGACAAGCACGCCCTCATCCCGATCGCGCACCGGGTGTCGCTGATCGAGCGCTCGCTCGAGGAGCGCGGGCTCCTCGGCCCCGGTGTGCTCGTGACCTCGTGGTCGATGGGGTTGCTCGTCGACTACTGCACCGACGTGGGAGCCACCGCGATCGTGAAGGGCATCCGCTCGCAGGTCGACGTGGCCTACGAGACACCGATGGCGATCGTGAACCGCGACCTCGCGGGGGTGGAGACCATCTTCCTGCTGCCCGATCCCGCCCACGCGCACGTGTCGAGCTCGCTCGTGCGGCAGGTGTCGGCGCTCGGGGGCGATGTGGCGCCCTATGTCCCGATGGTCGTGGCGGAGTTCCTCGTTCACACCACCGACTGATGGCCGCGCTGCAGATCGGCTTCGTGGCCGCGCTCGAGCAGATGCCGCCGCGCGAGGCCGTCGACCTCGCCGAGTACGCCGAGAACAAGGGGTTCTCGGGCATCATGGCGTCGGACCACTTCCAGCCCTGGGTGCCCCGGCAGGGCGAGTCGTCGTTCGTCTGGAACGTGCTGTCCGCGGTGGGGGAGCGCACCCGCGGCGATTTCGGCCCCGGTGTCACGTCGCCGAGCTACCGCTGGCATCCTGCCATGGTGGCGCAGGCCTCGGCCACGATGGCTGCGATGTACCCCGGCCGGCACTGGCTCGGCATCGGGTCGGGCGAAGCCATCAATGAGCACGTCGTGGGCGGATACTGGCCCGAGGCCCCGGAGCGCATCAACCGCATGTTCGAGGCGGTGGACGTGATCAACAAGCTGTTCACCGCATCCGTCGCCGGAAAAGACGTGAAGCACTCCGGCACCTTCTTCAAGCTCGAATCGACCCGGTTGTGGACCATGCCGGCCGAGCCGCCACCGGTGTTCGTGGCCACGGCCGGGCCCGTCACGGCCAAGCGCGCGGGGCGCACGGTCGACGGGCTGATCACGGTGGGGGCACCGATCGACAAGATCGCCGGACTGTTCTCGCGCTTCGACGAGGGCGCCCGCGAGGCGGGCAAAGACCCCTCGCGCATGCCGCGCATGCTGCAGCTGCACCTGTCGTGGGCCGGCACCGACGAGCAGGCGATGGCCAACGCGCTCGCCGAGTGGCCGAACGGGGGCATGCGTTTTCCGAAGGCCGACATCCGCTCGCCGTTCGAGTTCGAGCAGATCGCCAAGATGGTGCGCCCGGCCGATTTCGACGGGCGGATGGTGGTCTCCAGCGATCCCGACGTGCACCGGGCGCACATCCAGCGCTATGTGGATCTCGGGTTCGACCGCATCTACCTGCACAACGTGGGGCGCAACCAGCGCGAGTGGATCGACGTGTTCGCGCGCGACGTGCTGCCGGGGCTGCGGCGATGAGCGGTGTGGCTGCGTCGAGCGGGATGGGCGCTGGTGCGCTGCACGAGCTGCGGGTGGTGGCGTTCGAGGGCGTTCCGGAGGTGGAGCCGGGCGCCGATCTCGTGGCGCTGATCGGCGACGCGCTCGACGGGGCCGGGCTCACCGTGCTCGACGGCGACATCCTCGTGGTGACCTCGAAGATCGTGTCGAAGGCGGAGGGCCGGCGGATCGCGGCGGCCGACCGCGAAGAGGCGATCACCGCCGAGACGGTGCGGGTGGTGGCCACGCGGGCCTACCCCGGAGGCGTCACGCGCATCGTCGAGAACCGCCAGGGCCTCGTGCAGGCGGCCGCCGGTGTCGATGCCAGCAACACCCCCGACGGCACGGTGCTGCTGTTGCCCGTCGACCCCGACGCCTCGGCGCGGGGGCTCGCGGCCGGGCTGCGCGCGCGGTTCGGCGTGCTGCTCGGGGTGATCGTCTCCGACACCCTGGGCCGCGCCTGGCGGGAGGGTCAGGTCGACATGGCCATCGGGGCAGCGGGCGTGCGCGTGCTCGACGACCTGCGCGGCACGCGCGACAGCTTCGGCCACGAGCTCGCCGTCACCCAGGCGGCGCTCGGCGACGAGCTGGCCTCGGCCGGCGACCTGGTGAAGGGCAAGGCGAGCGGGATGCCGGTGGCCCTCGTGCGCGGACTCCCCGACGCGGTGGTCGAGTCGCTCGACACCCCGGCCCGCGCGCTCACCCGCACGGGCCCGGGGGACATGTTCCGGCTCGGCACCGACGAGGCCCTCGCCCAGGGCCGCGCGGAGGGCCTCGCCCAGGGCCGCGCCGAGGCTGCCGCCGCGATCGCGCGCCTCACTGCCGAGCTCGACGCCCTGCGCGCCGCCGGCCCCGCCACCCCCTGATACGAGTTCTCACCCCGCCGAGTTGCGCCAAATCACCCCTTCCCGGCCCCTGAGAGGGCGATTTGGCGCAACTCGACGGGGGGATGGGGGTCAGCGGATGAGACGGTGCAAGAGGGCGCGTTCGGCGAGCGTCCAGGTGGTGGTCACCAGGAGGTAGAGTGCCGCCGCCAGAGGCACGAAGGCCCCGATCACCACCGTGAGCAGGGGTAGCCACGTCAGCGCCTGCATCACCGTCCCACCGGGTGCGAGCACGGACGGGACACCGCCGCCGCCTGCGCCGCCGCCCGACCGCCCCGGTCCCGATGTCGGGGGAGCGATCGCCGCGGGCGGGGTCGTCGCCAGCGTGAAGCGTCGCGACACCAGGGCGACCGCGGCGATCAGCGCCAGCACGATTCCGGTGGCGACGAGGCCGGCAGCGGCATCCGGATTCAGCGTGAAGGCCGTGAGCTCGCCCACGAAGCCCGTGCCCAGAGGAGCGCCGACGAGCGTCTCGGCCAGCAGCGGGTTGGCGTGCCCGTTGATCGTCGGCAGCACGAACAGGCCGTACACGAGCGACAGGATCGGGGCCTGGATGAGCAGCGGCAGGCATCCGGCCAGGGGGGACGCCCCCTCCTCGGCGTAGAGCGCCATCGTCTCCCGCTGCAGGCGCTGCGGGTCGCGGCGGTGCCGCTGCTGGAGGTCGGCGAGCCGGGGCGCGAGCCGGCGGCGCAGGCGCTGCGCCCTGGCCTGCGAGAGGCCCACCGGGATGAGGGCGAGCCGCACGATCACGGTGAGGGCGACGATGGCGAGTGCCGCCGAGGCGCCGCCGGCCAGCGGTGTGAGGGACATTGAGAGGAACTGCAGTACGGCCGAAGCCGCTTCGAGCGCGGCCGCGACGGGGCCGAAGGCATAGATGTTCATGGGACTCCTTGCGGGATACGGATGGGGGACCGTATGGCCGCGGAGGAGCCGGCGCCTTTCGACAGGCGCGGCTGGGCTAGGCGGCCGCGAGGAGGCGGCCGGGGGCCCGGGTTCGGGGGCGACCCGGCGCGTCGGGGCGGCTCTGCAGCACCACGACGGGCAGCTCCACGTCGTCGTCGGGGCGTGGCCGAGCGGATGCACCGAGCATCGCGGCGATCACCGCACCGAGAGTGCGGACCGCCAGCACCGCCGACGTCAGCGCGACGGCGGTGGCCGCCAGCGCCAGAGCCGAGAGCAGTGCGGGATCGACGGCCCCGGTGGCGCCGCTGGAGGAGATGAACCAGACCAGCCCGAGACCGAGCGCGACGGCGGTGAGGGTCAGCAGGGCGCTGGTGCCCGCCCGCATCCGCTCGCCGCTCATGCAGCCGACTCTAGCGCGCCCGGCGGCCGGGCGAGCCGCCCTGGCCGGCTGCCGCCCGCAGGGCGATGCCGTGCAGGCGAGGTCGCGGGCGCGGATACGCCGAAGGCCGGCGCCCCCATCGGGTTGGGGCGCCGGCCCTCGGCGTGGTGCCGCGTGCCCGGGGTCAGGCCGCTCGCACGTACGAGCCGGAACCCGAACCCGCGGCACCCGCACCGGGTGTTCCGGCCGGGCCCGAGCCGGTCGCGCTGTCGCCGACCGTACCGGGCGCCGAGGCGGTGCCGGCGGCCGGCCGGCGGAGTACCGCGTGCGGGGCGATGGTGGTGTCGTTGTCCACCAGCGTGCTGTCCGCCAGGGCCGCGCCCTCGCCGATGCGCGTGTGGCTGCCCACCTTCGACGACCGGCCGATCACGGCCGAGGGGCCGACGTGCACGTTCGCTCCGATGAACACTCCGGCGCCGAGGATCGCGTCGTGCTCGATCCAGCTGCCCGAGCCGATCCAGGCCTTGGGCCCGATCTTCGCTCCGGCCTCGACGTAGCTCGTGGGGTCGACGTAGGCCGACGGGTCGACCTCCGAACCGACTGCGACGTAACCCTTTCCATTGGGGTGGCGGCGATACCGCGACACGACTCCGCGTTCGCCCTCGATCTCAAGAAACGTTCTGCTCACGTTGTATACAACAAAGATACGGCTGCATCATTCCCGAAAACGTACCGATCGTTCTGTCTGTCATCCGTGCGCGATAATCGAGACGGTGAGCCCCCCGACCACCCCGAGCACCGCCTGGACGGTCGTCGTCCCCGTCAAGGGCACCGTCGACGGCAAGAGCCGGCTGATGCCCGAACGCTCGGCGACCGAGCGCGCTCGCCTGGCCGAGGCGTTCGCCCTCGACACCCTGGCCGCGCTGCAGCGCGCGGCGAGCGTCGGCCGCGTGATCGTGGTGACGGATGCCGCCGCGCCCATCGCGGCCCGACTCCGCGAACGCGGGCTCACCGTGGTGGCCGACCCCGGCCAGGGCCTCAACGCGGCGGTGACCGCCGGCCTCGCGGAGGCCGGCGAGGCGCCCGGCCTCGCGGCCCTGCTCGGCGACCTCCCCGGGCTGCGACCCGCTGATGTCGACGTGGCCCTCTCGGCGGCACGTGCGCATCCGCTCGCCTTCGTCGTCGACGCGAACGACACCGGAACGACGCTCATCACCGCCACCACGTCGCCCCTGGTGCCACGGTTCGGCGCGGGCTCGGCCGAACGGCACCGCGCCGCCGGGCACGTGCTGCTGGCCCTCGGCGACGACTCCTCGCTGCGCCACGACGTCGACACCGAGGTCGAGCTGCAGGCGGCCCTCGAGCGCGGAGTGGGCGAGCACACCGGTGCCGCCCTGCGTGCGATCGGCGAGGCGACGCGCGCGGAGGCGCCGGCCCCCTCAGCTCTCCAGCAGTGAGTGCGCCGTCGCCTCGTCGATGATCAGGTCGGTCATCACTCCGGCCGCGAGGGCCCCGTGCAACGCCGGCAGCTTCGACCGCCCCGACACCACGCACACGCGCCGCGACACCTTGCGCAGCAGCGTGAGCGACGGGCCCGACGAGCGGGCGTTCATCGGGATGTCGTCGCTGGAGCCGTCGGCCCGGTAGAACACCGTGGCCACATCACCCACCACCTGCGACTGCCGCAGCTGCTGGAAGTCGTCGTCGTCGAGGTAGCCGCCCACGTACACGTGCGAGGGCACGTCGGCGGTGGCGGAGCCGAGGCCGAACAGCGCGATGTCCATGTGCTTCTGGATCTCCAGCACCCGGCGGATGCTGCGCTCGCGCCAGAGCACCTCCTTGGTGCGCGGGTCGTCGAAGAACGCCGGAACCGGGAACTGCTGCACGTAGGCGCCGAACGCCGTGCCGAACCGGCTCATGATCTCGCTGGCGTAGCCGATACCCGTGGTGCGCGCGTTGGAGGCGCCGTTCAGCTGCACGATCTGGGAGTTGTGCGTCACCTTCTCCTGCAGGTGCCGCGACACCGCCGAGAGGGTCGAGCCCCAGGCGATGCCCATGGTCATGTTGGAGTCGAAGAACGGCCCGAGAATTCGTGCAGCGCTCATCGCCACGCGCTCCAGGCGGTCGACCTCGGCGGTCGAGTCGGGCACGGGTACCACGTGCGCGGTGACGCCGTGACGCTCCCGGATGCGCTCCTGCACGCTGGAGAGCCGATCCAGCGGCGACTTCACCTGGATCTCCACCAGGCCCGTGTCGCGGGCGTAGCCGAGCAGTCGTGAGACGGAGGAGCGCGAGGTGTGCAGCTCCGCGGCGATGGCCTCCATCGTCAGGTCCTGGAGGTAGTAGAGGTGGGCGGCGCGGAGGGCATCGCGCTCTTTCTCGGCCCCGGCTGAATCGACCATGCGTCGTCGCATCCTTTCGCGTGCACATATGTGCAACGAGCTTGATCATATGTGAAAAGCGTCGTAGAACTAGGGGATTGCAGGAAAGAGCGCGACATCCGATGCGGGATGCGAGCCATCCGCACAAGAGCACGAAGGCGAGTACACAGTGAGTTCCCCGAAGAACGAAACCCCCGTCCGTCCGTCCGGCGATGTCCGCCCCGAGGTCGAGGCGATCCGCCAGAACCCGAAGACCCAGGTGCTGATCGTCGGCGGCGGCATCAACGGCATCGGCACCTTCCGCGACCTGGCGCTGCAGGGCGTCGACGTGGTGCTCGTCGAGCGCGGCGACTACGCCAGCGGCGCCTCGGCCGCGTCGAGCCACATGATCCACGGTGGCGTGCGCTACCTCGAGAACGGCGAGTTCCGCCTGGTGCGTGAGAGCGTGCAGGAGCGCAACCGGCTGCTGCGCCTGGCGCCGCACTACGTGAAGCCGCTGCCCACCACCATCCCGATCTTCTCCACGTTCTCGGGCATCCTGAGCGCGCCCCTTCGGTTCCTCACCCACAAGCAGGGCAAGGCCAAGGAGCGCGGCGCTCTGCTGATCAAGGTGGGCCTGATGGGCTACGACTCCTTCTCGCGCGACGGCGGCAACGTGCCGCGCCACAAGTTCGTGGGCCGCAAGAAGTCGCTTGCCAAGCTTCCGAAGCTCCGCAGCGACGTGAAGTACACGGCCACCTACTACGACGCCGCCGTCGAGAACCCCGAGCGGCTCGCGCTCGACCTGGTTCAGGATGCGCTGGCCACCGGTTCGAAGGCCCGTACCGCCAACTACCTCGAGGCCGTCGGGTCCAACGGCGACGCCGTGGTGCTCCGCGACCTCGTCTCGGGCGAGACCTTCGAGGTGTCGGCCGACGTCGTGGTGAACACCTCCGGCCCCTGGACCGACCTCACCAACGCCGCCTTCGGCGAAGCCACCACCTGGATGGGCGGCACCAAGGGCTCGCACATCGTGCTCGACAACCGCGAGCTTTACGAGGCCTGCGCCGGCGGCGAGGTGTTCTTCGAGAACAACGACGGCCGCATCGTGCTGATCTACCCGCTCAACGGCCGGGTGCTGGTGGGCACCACCGACCTCGAGGCCGACATCAACGAGCCGAGCGTATGCACCGAAGAAGAGGTCGACTACTTCTTCAAGCTCGTCAAGCACGTCTTCCCGACCATCACGGTCGACCGGCCGCAGATCGTCTACCGCTACTCGGGCATCCGCCCGCTGCCCGGCCACGGCGACACCGCCCCCGGCTTCGTGTCGCGCGACTACCGCATCGAGCAGACCACGTTCGGCGGATCGTCGCGGGTCAAGCAGCTCAGCCTCGTGGGCGGCAAGTGGACGACCTTCCGGGCGCTCTCCGAGCACCTCGCCAACGACACGCTGGCGCTGCTCGGCCGCACCCGCACGGTGAGCACCGTCGACCTGGCCATCGGCGGCGGCGTGGGCTTCCCGACGACGCCGGCCGGCACGGCCGCCTGGATCAAGGCCCACGGCGCCGACCTCGGCCAGGAGCGCACCCGGGTGCTGCTCGGCCGCTACGGCACGAACGCCGCCAAGGTCATCGACCACATCGCGTCGCTGAACGCGACGGAGCAGACGGATGCGCCGCTCGCGACGCTGCCCGGCTACAGCACCGGCGAGATCGACTTCCTGATGGGGGAGCACACCGTGCACCTGAGCGACCTGGTGCTGCGCCGCAGCATCATCGCGTTCGTGGGCGGACTCACCCAGGAGGTCTTCGACGAGCTGAGCCGCGTGGCGCAGCAGTCGAACGGCTGGTCGGACGAGACCCTCGCCGACGAGCGCCGCCTCGCGGTGGAGAACCTCCGCTTCTTCCACGGCATCGTGCTGGAAGCGGCGAACACGGCGGCAGCAGCCGTCAACTGAGTCGGTGGCGCGACGTCGCGCCACCCGTAAGAAAGGTCAACGTGGACAATCTCGGTATCGACTTCGTGTCGGAGCTGGTGGGCACAGCATTGCTGGTGCTCCTGGGCTGCGGTGTCGTGGCCAACGTGGCGCTCGTGCGGAGCAAGGGTTTCAACGGCGGCACTCTGATGGTGAACATCGGTTGGGGCCTTGCGGTCTTCGCCGGTGTGATCGTGTCGTACGCCTCCGGCGCCCACCTCAACCTGCGCCGCTCGCGACGCTGCCCGGCTACAGCACCGGCGAGATCGACTTCCTGATGGGGGAGCACACCGTGCACCTGAGCGACCTGGTGCTGCGCCGCAGCATCATCGCGTTCGTGGGCGGACTCACCCAGGAGGTCTTCGACGAGCTGAGCCGCGTGGCGCAGCAGTCGAACGGCTGGTCGGACGAGACCCTCGCCGACGAGCGCCGCCTCGCGGTGGAGAACCTCCGCTTCTTCCACGGCATCGTGCTGGAAGCGGCGAACACGGCGGCAGCAGCCGTCAACTGAGTCGGTGGCGCGACGTCGCGCCACCCGTAAGAAAGGTCAACGTGGACAATCTCGGTATCGACTTCGTGTCGGAGCTGGTGGGCACAGCATTGCTGGTGCTCCTGGGCTGCGGTGTCGTGGCCAACGTGGCGCTCGTGCGGAGCAAGGGTTTCAACGGCGGCACTCTGATGGTGAACATCGGTTGGGGCCTTGCGGTCTTCGCCGGTGTGATCGTGTCGTACGCCTCCGGCGCCCACCTCAACCCCGCGGTGACCCTGGGTCTTCTCGCCAACGGTGCGACGTCCTTCGGGTCGGCGGCCACGCCGGTCGATGTGAACGCGGTCACGGTGATCGCGTACATCGGTGC